>NHDB01000026.1 GCA_002167945.1 Flavobacteriaceae bacterium TMED48
CTCAGTTTCTATTCGGTAGTCAAAACTGACTTCGATGATTTGCTGTTGGTTTTTTCGCAGTCGATCTAAAGACTGATCCAAGACGATTTCACCTTTGTTAATGATGACCACCCGATCACAAATGGCATCTACTTCCTGAAGGATGTGGGTAGATAGAATCACGGTTTTGTTCTTACCCAGCTCTCGTATCAACTTTCGAATTTCAACGAGTTGGTTGGGGTCTAGTCCTGTAGTGGGTTCGTCTAAAATGACAACTTCTGGATCGTGGAGCAGTGCTGCAGCCAAGCCAACGCGTTGTTTGTATCCTTTGGAAAGGGTGTTGATTTTTGATTTGTCATGTTGTTCCAGTCCCGTTTTTTGGATGATTTCATTTAGTGAAGGGTTGGAAATTTGGTAGAGGTCTGCATTGTATTTTAAATACTCTATCACGTACATTTCAGGATAGAGCGGGTTATTTTCCGCTAGATAGCCAGTCTTTCTTTGGATGTGTTCGAGCTGAGTGTGCAGGTCTTGATCAAAAAAATGAATCTGGCCCTCCCAATTGGTATAATAGCCTGTCAGTATTTTCATCAGTGTAGATTTTCCAGCACCGTTGGGGCCCAACAGTCCAACGACCTCCCCTTTTTTAAGTTTGATGCTGATGCCTTTTAATGCCTGAACGCTACCGTAGTTTTTGCTGACATCCGCAATGACTAAACTCATTTTTTTTTGTTTTAAAGATACTTATTTCTCCTCAGTTGTTTGGGTGCTTTTTTGTTCGATCAATACGGTCAGTATGATCAAGATACCTCCCAATATACTTCGATTAGAAGGAATTTCACTGAGGAAGACGACACCTAATAGAATCCCGTAAATGGGTTGAATTCCACTCATGATACTGACAGTACCTACCGAGAATTTCTTAAAACTGTTGAGAAAAAGAGTATGCCCCACAGCCGTAGTCACTACACCTAAAATAAGGATAAAAGGCAGTTTGTCGATATAGGATTCCGGTTCAAGGTAATACAGGGCCGGGAGTAGAATGACCATGGTTACTCCCATTTGGTAAAGCATGAGTACAGAACCGTCCACCGTTGCAATTTTTTGCTTCATAAAAATATTTCTAAGGGCATAGCACAAGGATGACAACAACCCCATCAGCACCCCTTGAGTAATGCTGTTGTTCAATTCAAAGCTGGGAGCCAAAAGATAGACTCCAGCTAAAATCATCACCCCTAGTAACAAATGTCTCTTTTGATATTTTACATCAAAGAAAACGGGTTCCAATAAGAGGGTAATCATAGGGTAGGTAAACAGGGAGAGCATTCCTATAGCAACTGAGCTCCATTGAAGCGCAAAGAAATAGGCAACCCAATGTCCTGCCATTAAGATTCCACTGATAAAGGCTGTAAATCCTTCTTTTTTAAAGTTTAAAAGGATGTGCTTTTTCTTCCAAATCACATAGATCAATAGCAATACAAAGGCGACTACAGCTCTCGACCAAATGGTTAGGGGTGGGGGTAAGTTAATATAACGCCCCAAAGCTCCAGAAGTGGAAATACAGAGCATGGCGATATTCAATAATATAAAATGGAGGTAATTGTTTTTTGACATAGAGTTAAAGGAGGACAAATTGAATTAGACCTATGGTAAGTAGAACTGCTGCAGTCATTGTATGTACTTTTTGTGTAGTTAAGATAGTTTATTTCACTTCATTTTTCTCTAAACGGCTTCTTTTCCGTTGAAAACGTTAAAAAAAAGAAGGAAGAGTTTGTTTTTTTAAAAAGCTATGCTACATTTGTCCCGATTTAAAAGTCATGAAAAACAATTTTTCTTATTACAANGCATTCTATTACTTCTATAACGAAGCTAAGGGGACTTTGTAGTAAGATCATTACAACATATACAATTAAGAGTCCTGATTTTTTCGGGACTTTTTTTTTGAATTAAAATGGAAGACAAACCAAAAATAGCGATACAAGGAAACCGAGGTTCGTTTCATCATGTGGTGGCTAAGAACTACTACGGAGCGGATTTTTCTCTTGTAGTGTGTGAGACCTTTAACGATTCAGTAAAGGCCCTACTCAACGGTTCAGCAGATCAAGCAGTCATGGCGATTGAAAATTCCATAGCAGGTTCTATCATTCCNAATTATGCTTTGATTGATCGCAATAAACTTGCTATAGTTGGCGAATACAGTTTGAGTATCCANCACCATTTGATGGCNTTAAACGGTCAACAAATTGAGGACATCAAAGAAGTCCATTCCCATCCGATGGCTTTATTACAATGTCAGGATTTTTTCCATCAATACCCTCATATCCGTTTGGTTGAGTCGGAGGATACAGCTGACGAAGCTCGACGTATTTCAGAGCATCAACTTAAAGGTATAGGGGCAATTGCCAGTCAGGAAGCGGCAGACCTCTACGGATTGGATGTTTTAGCTTCTTCCATTCAAACGATTAAAAACAACGTAACCCGATTTGTAATCATCCAAAACAACGGTCAGCTCATTGCTGAAGACAAGATCAACAAGGCTGCGTTAAAATTTATATTAGACCACCAAAGAGGAAGTTTGGCTGCGGTACTCAACGTAATGAGTGACTGCCAGCTGAATTTGACCAAGATTCAATCCCTACCGGTAATTGAAACTCCAGGGAAATACTCCTTTTTTGTGGACGTTACTTTCGATGCGTTTTCCAATTATGACAAAGCTAGAAAACTGATTGCCATCATGGCTTCTGAATTTAAAATTTTAGGTGAATACACCCAACACAAGAGATGAAGACAACAGCAAGACGTTTAGAAAGTGTACAAGAATACTACTTCTCCAGAAAATTGAGAGAGGTCGCAGCTCGAGTAAAGACGGGTCAACCCATCATCAATATGGGGATAGGGAGTCCTGATTTACCTGCTCACCCCTCCGTAATTGCTGCATTAGAAAAATCACTTTCTCATCCACGAGCGCATATGTATCAAAGTTATCAGGGGCTTCCTGAACTGCGAGAGGGAATTAGTGATTTTTATAAAACACATTATCAAGTAACATTGGATCCCAATTCAGAAGTTTTACCACTGATGGGATCAAAAGAGGGAATAATGCATATTTCCATGGCTTTTCTAAACCCTGGGGATCAAGTATTGATTCCAAATCCAGGGTATCCAACCTATGCGTCTGTAACACGGTTGATGGAAGCTGAAGCTGTTTACTACGATTTGGCGGAGCGAAATAATTGGCAGCCTGACTTCACTGCACTTGAAAAGTTAGACACTACTAAGGTAAAAATCATGTGGGTCAACTATCCTCATATGCCGACGGGAACAGACGTTGACCCTGCTGTTTTTGATCGGTTAATCGCTTGGGCAAAAGCGCGAGAAATTTTACTGGTCAACGACAACCCTTACAGTTTTGTCTTGACCGACAAACCTCAAAGCATCTTGTCTCGTCCCGGAGCCAAGGAGGTTGCGCTCGAATTGAATTCTTTGAGTAAATCATTCAATATGGCCGGTTGGCGTGTGGGTATGCTGAGTGGGAAAGCAACGACCATACAGTCCGTACTCAAAGTAAAAAGCAATATGGATTCAGGGATGTTTTATGGGATTCAACAAGGAGCGATAGCAGCTTTAAAAATGAATCAATCTTGGTTTGATGAGCTGAATCAAATTTACCACAGGCGCAGAACTTTGGTTGAGAAATTAGCAAATCGATTAGGTGCACAGTTTGATTCAAACAGTGTAGGGCTTTTTGTCTGGGCGAAGTTGCCTCAAGGAGCAAAAAACTCTGAAACCTATATCGATAAGATTTTGGATGAACACCATGTCTTCATTACCCCTGGGACTATTTTTGGATCTCAAGGAGCGGGTTATATTAGGTTTTCTTTGTGTGTTCCTGAAGAAACAATAGTTGAAGTTTTAAAGCGATTTGAATCATGAATATTGGAGTAATTGGTTTGGGATTGATAGGCGGTTCATTTGCTTTAGCAGCTAAGGAGCATCTGGAGGATGTCACTCTTTATGGAGCAGATCAAAATAAAGCACACCTCGAAGAGGCAATTGAAAGCGGTATTGTTGACCAAAGTCTAAGCCCTGAGCTATACCCGAAGATGGATGTGATGATATTAGCTATTCCAGTCAATGTGGCTTCTCTTTTAGTATTGAATCTTTTGGATCAAATCAATGACAATGCGCTTCTTTTTGACGTAGGTTCTACCAAAGCATCGATTTGTAAAATAGTATCGCTCCACCCAAAACGCAAACAGTTTTTAGCTACCCACCCAATAGCAGGAACAGAATTTTCTGGTCCATCAGCAGCTTTTGCGGACTTGTATGTCAACCAGACACAAATTTTATGTGAAACTCAAAAGACGCGTCCGGATTTATTGGAATGGGCAGTGCAGTTTTTCCGTTTGATGCAAATGAATATTGAGGAAATGGATCCTCAAGCACACGATCAGCATATTGCTTACGTTTCTCATATATCGCATATTTCCTCTTTTATGCTTGGAAAAACAGTAATGGAAAAAGAACAAGACGANCGTACAATTTTTGATATGGCTGGGAGTGGATTTGCATCAACCGTTNGATTGGCTAAAAGTTCCCCTGAAATGTGGACACCAATTTTTGAACAAAATAGCGTGAATATCTTGGAGGTGCTCAACGAATATATTGCCAACTTAGAAGATTTTAAAAAACTATTAGAGAATAAAAACTGGTCAACTATGCATGAACAGATGCAAGAAATCAATGCAATCAAGACGATTCTTGAGGGCATACCAGAAGGAAAAAAAAACTATAAAAACTAAAAACGAATTAATACTTAATACAATGGAAAATAAAAAAGAAATGCGTCAGTGGCTAAATGATTTTGGATTGGATCACCCCTTAGTGATCGGAGGTCCCTGTAGCGCAGAAACAGAAGAGCAGGTTTTAAAAATTGCTCACGAACTCAAAGATACAGACGTAACCGTNTACAGAGCAGGTATTTGGAAACCACGNACACGCCCAGGAATGTTTGAGGGTGTAGGAGCAATTGGTCTNGGATGGCTAAAGAAAGTAAAGGAAGAAACAGGTTTGTTAACCGCAACGGAAGTTGCCAATAAAGANCATGTAAAATTGGCTTTAGANAANGACGTAGANATTCTTTGGATNGGTGCTCGCTCAACNGTGAGCCCCTTTATCATGCAGGAAATTGCAGATGCNTTGGANGGAACAGACAAAATTGTTTTNGTTAAAAACCCGGTAAATCCAGACCTNGCGCTTTGGTTGGGAGGTGTTGAACGTTTATATACTGCAAACATCAAAAAGTTAGGACTGATTCACCGTGGATTTTCAACTTATGAAAAAACNAAATACCGTAACATTCCNGAATGGCAAATTGCGATTGAGGTGAAAAACAGATTTCCTGATCTTCCAATGATTTGCGACCCCTCGCATATTGCAGGAAGAAGAGACTTGATTTTTGATTTATCTCAAGCTGCACTGGATTTAAACTTTGACGGATTGATGATCGAGACTCATTGGGATCCNGANAATGCNTGGAGTGANGCNGCTCAACAAGTTACACCCACTAGATTNGTAGAGATCATGAACGATCTTAAAGTNCGAAAAAAGACTACTGAGNAAGAAGCTTATCAACACGCCCTCAATAATCTAAGAGCACAAATCGATACNATCGACCAAAATTTATTAGATACATTAGGGAAGCGNATGAACATAGCTGTAGAGATTGGAGCGCTCAAAAAATCCAACAACGTAGCTGTACTTCAGAACAAACGNTGGAATGAAATTTTAGGAAAAATGATACTCGAGGGTCAAGANCGTGAACTTTCAGAAGAATTTATTCTCAGAGTTTTTAAGGCTGTTCATCAAGAGTCCATAAATAAACAAGAGAAGATTCTCAATGCTTAAGTGTTTTTTGTAAATTCATATAACCAATCTTAACAATATGAATTTGCTTAATTTAATGGGAGAATCGAGAGCAAAACTCAGCCCACACTGGTTAATTGCTTCATTAGTTTGTGTTCTTTACGGACTCCTAGTTGGAGTTCCCTCAGGATTAAATTCCTATGGAGAGCTTCTGTCCTTTTTATTGGCTGGCCCACTCCAGCTCGGCATAGCCATTTATTTTTTAAATATTTTAAATGACCGCCCAGCATCAATAGAGAACTTGATAGAAGGTTTTAAACCACTCTTAAAAGTAATTTTGATTTACATAATTATCTCAATTGCAACTGCCATTGGAATTATACTCTTAATTATTCCAGGAATCATAATTGCACTTGGGTTATCAATGACTTATTACATTTTAGTCGAAAACCCAGAGTTTTCGACTGAAGAAAGCCTCAAAGAAAGTTGGAGGCTTACTAACGGTTATAAAATGGAGTTGTTTGTTTTGCACCTTCGTTTTATCCCATGGTATCTTTTAGGTCTTCTGTGTTTTGGGATAGGAATTTTTGTAGTCATGCCTTGGCATCAACTTACTCAGGCCAATTATTACAACTACCTAAAACAACAGTAAACCCAGTAAAATAGCGGTAGTTTATTAATCGTAAACAAACAAAAGGGAGGGAACTATAGATCGGTGTGATATGCAGCAATTACTATCCATAAAAATAGTTAAAAAACAAAAAAGAACAAGCGCTTACTTGAGGGCAGCTGAGATACGGTCTACAGCCGTTCGTATATTTTCCTCAGAGGCTGCATAAGAAATACGGATACAGTTTTCGTTTCCAAATGCTTCTCCAGTTACAGTAGCTACATGAGCTTCCTCTAGAAGGAATAAGGCAAAGTCGGAAGCGTTTTCTATTTGCTTTCCACCTATGGTTTTTCCAAAATAATGAGAAACATCGGGGAAGACATAAAAGGCTCCTTGAGGGTGATTGAGTTTAAACCCAGGGATATCATTTAGAAAAGCGATTATCATTTCACGGCGTGAAGCAAATTCATCAACCATGTATTGAATAGCACTTACTGGAGCAGAAACGGCAGCAATAGTTGCTCTCTGTGCGATACAATTTGCACCACTTGTGATTTGACCTTGCATTTTGTTACAGGCTTTTGCGATCCAAGTAGGAGCTCCTATATAACCAATACGCCATCCAGTCATCGCAAATGCTTTAGCTACTCCGTTTACCGTAATTGTTCTGTCGTAAAGTTCTGGTATGGCTGCAATACTAAAGTGTGGAGTGCCGTAATTTATGTGTTCGTAAATTTCATCTGATAAAATGTAGATATCAGGGTGTTTTTCCAATACTTTTCCCAGTGCTCTATATTCATCTTCCGTATAGATTGTCCCACTTGGATTATTTGGCGAATTAAACATTATCAGTTTAGTCTTTGGAGTAATGGCCGCTTCCAATTGCTCAGGTGTAATTTTAAAATCAGTCTCTATACTGGAAGGGATAATGGTTGACTTTGCCTCAGCCAAGGTTGCGATTGCTGAGTAGCTTACCCAATAAGGTGCTGGGAGGAGTACTTCATCAGCTGGATCTAAAAGCACCATACATACATTGGCGATGGATTGCTTGGCACCAGTGGAAACAACAATTTGTGAAGGGTCATAATCAAGCTGATTGTCTCTTTTGAACTTAGTACAGATTGCTTCTTTTAGATCGGCATAGCCATCTACGGGAGAGTACGAATTCCAATTATCATTGACAGCTTGTACAGCAGCCTCTTTAATGAATTCAGGAGTATTAAAATCGGGTTCTCCTAAACTGAGTCCGATGATGTCAATCCCTTGATTTTTTAATTCTCTGGCCTTAGCTGCCATGGCAAGTGTAGCCGATATTGGCAGGCTGTTGATTCGTTTAGATAATGCGTCCATTGTTCAATTAACTGGGTTGTACCCCCATTTGTCTTAGAAATCTAAAATGTGAAAGTAGGGCACTTCGGGTTGTTTTGTATTCGTTGTAAGGCAAGTTAAATTCTCTTGCAGTTTTTTTAACTATTTTACCAATTTTAGTGTAATGAATGTGACTAATTTGCGGGAAAATATGATGTTCTATTTGGTGATTCAATCCTCCCGTAAACCAGTTTACAATTCTATTTTTAGTCGAGAAATTTACTGTAGTTGACAATTGGTGTATTGCCCAAGTGTTTTTCATGGTTCCTGAGTTGTCAGGCCTAGGCATTTCCGCATCTTCAATTACATGAGCCAATTGGAATACGAGACTTAAAATCAGTCCTGCAGTGTAATGCATGACCACAAATCCTAAGAGTACAGTCCACCAAGGAGCATCTATAATAAAAATCGGTAGGACTATCCAAATGGAGAAATACATAATCTTGGATAGAAATAACCCTGTCCATTGTAAACTTGGACGTTTGCTGTTGAGGTAAGACAACTTTCTTTTGGTATAGCGCTTCATTTGCTGAAAATCAGCAAATACCGCCCAATTCAAGGTTAAAAGTCCGTACAAAAACACGGAATAAAAATGCTGAAAACGATGATGAGGGAACCATTCCGAATGTTTTGAAAAGCGTAGGACTCTTCCTGCTTCAAGGTCTTCGTCATGTCCGTGTATATTGGTATAAGTATGGTGTAAAAGGTTGTGTTGGATTTTCCAGTTAAAGACATTACCTGCTAGAAAATAAATACTGCTCCCCATAAATTTGTTGACCCAAGGATATTTTGAAAATGAGCCGTGATTGCCGTCATGCATAACGTTCATACCTACACCAGCCATTCCAATACCCATGACGACACAAAGCAATAATTTGATCCAAAGGCTGATGCTTAAAGTAAGAACCAATACGTATGGAGCGATGAGTAGGGAAAACATCACAAAGGTTTTAAGGTAAAGTTTCCAATTACCTGTTTTTTCAATCTTGTTTTCTTTGAAGTAGTGATTTACTCGTTTATTTAGTGTTTTAAAAAATTCTTTGGAGTCTTTTCTTGAAAAGCGTAGTCTTTGTGTAGCTTGCATAGATAATTTTGAATTGTAAAAATAACTTAAAAAAAATTAAAATTACAGTCTTACCGAAAAAACACTATGGATAAATTGTTAAAACATTTTCCTGATCTAAATGCCTTTCAAATAGAGCAATTTGAGCAACTTGAAGCTTTGTACGGCTTGTGGAATAGTCAGATTAATGTGATTTCAAGAAAAGATATGGAGCAATTTTACGAACGTCATGTGCTTCATTCGTTGGGCATTTCAAAAGTTATTGAGTTTAAAAATGGGTCAACAGTTTTAGATGTTGGAACTGGCGGAGGTTTTCCTGGGGTTCCGCTGGCGATCTTGTTTCCCAACACTCAGTTTTATTTGATTGATTCTATTGGAAAAAAAATCAAAGTGGTCAAAGCGGTTCAGCAGGCATTAGGATTGACGAATGTCATAGCCCGTCAGCTTCGTGCTGAAGATTTTACTGAAAAAGTTGATTTTGTTGTCAGTAGAGCAGTAACAAAAATGGAAACGTTTGTCCCTTGGGTAAAAAGCAACTTAAAATCCAAACACCAGCATTCAATAAAAAATGGCATCCTCTATCTCAAGGGAGGAGATCTGACAGAGGAACTTCAACAATTTCCAACAGCGTTATGTTATGAACTCAAAGATTATTTTAAAACTGCTTTTTTTGAAACTAAAAAAGTAGTTTACTTACCTTTTTAGGTTTTCTAGTTGTGTTCTTCTAATTTATCGAATAGCTCTTCAAAGCTTTCAAACTTATATTGCATCAGAGAATCAAGATCTTGCAAACGTTTTTCGAGTTCATCAAAGTTAGGGTGTCGCTTGTTAAACTAATCTCCACCATCAAAGAAAAAATCGTGGTGACGAATGGAATCAAGATCTAAATCCTTCATTCTGTCTTTAATAGAGAACAGCTTATCGTTGATGATTGAATCAAAATTAATAGAACGGTGAAGGGAATCTAATTTAGAATTGGGGTGAGGAAACCCAAAATGAGAAGTATTTCCCAAAGAAAATCTTTTTTAAAAAAGCTAAACTGTTTTTAAAAATGAGGAGAATTAGTCACCCGAGTTGAGTCATACCGAATCAGATTTCCCTGTTCATCGTATTCCTTTTCAACCCGATAACAAACATCAGGATCCTCTTGATTTTGGGCTAGAGCAAAACCCAATCCTATAAAAAAGCATAAGATAAAAGCTAAATTTTTCATTTGTTTTTCGATTTGAGTCCACTATTTAGACGAGAAACAAAGTAAAATGTTACAGTTTTATTTTCCTAAAAAAGGATAGCGGTAGTCCTTTGCAGGAACGAAGGTTTCTTTGACTAAGCGAGGTGAAACCCAACGGAGTAAGTTTGAAGCAGAACCAGCTTTATCATTTGTGCCTGATCCTCTAGCACCACCAAAAGGCTGTTGTCCTACTACTGCCCCTGTGGGTTTATCATTGATGTAAAAGTTACCCGCAGCATTTTCCAGTAAATTTAAGGCTTCCTCCAAAGCGTAGCGATCCTGAGAATAGACTGCTCCTGTAAGGGCATACTCAGAAGTTTCATTCACAAGCTGGAGTGTTTTTGTCCATTCTTTATCAGGGTAAACATATAAAGTCACCAAAGGACCAAACAGTTCTTTGGTCATGGTGGTGTATTGAGGGTTGGTGGTACGAACTACCGTAGGTTGGATAAAATAACCTACGCTGTCGTCATAGTTTCCACCTGCAATAATTTCAGCATCACTGTCTTTTCGCACTTGTTCAATGGTAGTTGCCAATCGGTCAAAAGCGCTTCGGTGAATGACAGCGGTAACAAAGTTTTCAAAGTCTTCAGGAGACCCTATTTTGATTGTTTTAAGTTCGGTTTTAACAAACTCAATTACTTCTTCAGCTAGGGATTCTGGCAGGTATACCCTTGAGGCAGCAGAGCACTTTTGTCCNTGAAATTCAAAGGCTCCTCTTANAATTCCAGTAGCGACTTCTCGAGGATTTGAAGACGGATGCGCNACGATAAAATCTTTCCCACCTGTTTCACCTACGATTCTGGGATAGGATTTATAGCGGGCAATATGAGTNCCAATNTTTCCCCAAATGCCTCTAAAAACTTCAGTGGACCCTGTATAATGAATTCCAGCAAATTCAGGGCTTTCAAGTACTTTATTGGTGATCATTTCTGGATCTCCAAANACCATATTGATCACGCCATCTGGCAAACCGGCTTCTTTAAATATTTCCATCAGCACTTGGGCAGAAAAAATTTGATGATCACTGGGCTTCCACACAACTGTATTGCCCATCATGGCNGCGCTAGCGCACAAATTTCCTGCGATAGCTGTAAAGTTGAAAGGGCTAACGGCATAGANAAATCCCTCCAAGGGTCTATAATTCAGTCTGTTCCAAATCCCAGGGCCGTTTTCGGGTTGNCTTTCATAGATTTCTTGCATAAAAGCAACATTAAAACGAAGAAAGTCGATGTATTCACAGGCGGCATCAATTTCNGCTTGATGAATAGTTTTGGATTGNGCCAACATNGTAGCCGCATTAATTTTGGCGCGATAGGGACCAGCAACGAGTTCAGCTGCCTTCAAAAAAATAGATGCTCTAGATTCCCATNGCATTTGACTCCATNCATGCTTGGCATCTAAAGAAGCTTTTATGGCTTGGTCTATGTGTTTTGAACTTGCTTTGTGATAAGTTCCCAAACTGTGTTTGTGGTCGTGTGGGGGATGCATGCTANCAGTATCNCCTGTTCGGATATCTTGGTCTCCAATTCTCATCGGGATATCNNTANTGGAATTGTATAATTGACTGTACATCTCCAGCACTTCTTTCTTTTCAATACTGCCNGGTGCATAAGTTAAAANGGGTTCGTTGCTTGGGTANGGAACTTGAGAAATACTGTGAGCCATAGGNTTNAATTTTAATCAAAAGTATTGATTAAAATCTTAAAACAACAAAAATTAGAGAAGCTTAATTGAGTATGTAGGGAACACTAAGTTTAAAGCTTGGAACGTCAACATTGAACTTTTTAGCTGTAGAAAAGTTGATCATGATGTACGTCCCCGTCATAGANCCTAGAGGGGAAGTGATNAGGCTTCCTGATTGGTAGGTGTGGCTTTCTCCAGGTTTGATTACAGGTTTCTTTCCCACGACTCCGTTTCCGTTAATGTACTGAGGGCGACTTACAGATTCGAGAATCTTCCAGTGNCGTGAAAGTAACTGCACNACGTCTTTGCTCTGGTTTTCAATGGTGATAAAATACATAAAGGCATGGTGAAGAATNTGGTCNTTNAGGAAGCTTCCCTCAAACTTAGTCTCCACGGAGATTTTTATGCCTTTTGTTATTTGTTGTATCACACGATNTAATTTCANCCNTANANNATNANTAAAGGTAATAAAAATCAATGGGTTAACAAATTTTTCAANCCTAATTTTGTAATTCAAATGAATTTGNTCTCCCAACACCTACTAGGNCGTCGTATCGACCTCCTATNTTCCTGTAATACANTAAGATAAGGTANTCGTTTTCNGTTAATGAGTGGGAACCGCTAAGCGTGTTTTTAAACAGTACGTNATTTTGCTTGAGAACGTATTTATAATTGTAGAATCCTTGCTTTAATAACAACACCCCTTCGTAAAGNTCTAGTGCTGGATTGTAGTACATTTTATTGAGCTCATTTAACNCAAAATTATTGAATGCTCCGTAAATGTATATTTCCTCATTTTCTTCTATTTCGTAAGGGTACGCGAGACTGAAATACACAAAGCTGTAATCTGCATCCGTNTTGGTATTTCCGGGGCGCATNATATTTCGTATTTCAAAATCACCGTTGATGTCAGGAGCATAAGTGTAGTCTAATAAAGCCCGAACAATATCNGTTTTTAGATAGGTTTCATATAAATCAGTTCGATTGATATAAGTGATGTTGGGGGTGGTAACTCTTAAATCCTTGGTGTCAAAGAAAAAATATTCATTACCCCCCTCAAATTGGGTAGGTGCCTCGTAGCGATAGTCAAGGGTATTTCCTGAATAATATTGAGGTTTAATGTTGGTAATGGTTGCNTCCCATTGATAATTTTGAAGNAGGACTACTTTNANATTTTCATCAGGATTAGCGAAGAAGGTTTCATTTGGGGTAACTGCAAAATGAAGCGACTGATGACTTGCAAACCGATTCATATTTTGAGGNTTGTAGACAGCAGCTTNAACGGTAGCCGTAGTNTCATAAACNCAAAANCTTCGTGAAAAAANCAGCTCATCATAGGCAGAGTAAATTTCAATCATATAATTTCCAGATACTTTGAGTTGGATGTTTTCATTGGGAATGTTAAGGCTGTAATGCGTAAANCGTTNAAGAGTATTGAACGAAGTATTATAATCCTCTATTCTAAGGTTATCATATCCGTCCATATATTCATTTTGAAAAAGCTGTGAAGGAGTCCAGTCNTAGTTGAAGTATTTGATTNTATANTAGTAATCAGCCTCATCCGCATTAAGGTCGTCAAAGCGCAAATTGATGGGCTCTCCTAACTGNACNATTGGAAAAACACNACGATCNGGACCTCCTCGAAATTGAACAGACTTGATGAACTCAGGAGCAGCATGCTCTTTTTGTTCTTGTGCATTACTCCATGTGAGGCTAAAAAACANTAAAAGAGTTANCTTCTTTATGATCATCTTCNTGATTTGTAAATGTAATTGTTCAGCTTGTGATGTCCAAATACTGTGCCTGAGAAAGAAATGCTTAAACATCTATTTAGAATGAATATAAATAGTCTTTTTTCCATGGNTTTTGCTCTNTCTAAAANAGGGTTTATTATTAAATTTGTNNGATTTTAGAATTTAACTTTTTAATGGAAATAATTAAAAAAATCCAAACNCGTAGAGGAGCTAGGCTNAGCATNAAAGGNGAGGCTGAAAAGCTNCTAGCGAAGACACCTTCTTCAGCTACTTTCGCGTNAAAACCAGATGATTTTTTTGGTACTGTTCCCAAGCTTCTCAAAAAAGAAGNTGAGGATGTTCAAGCAGGGGAGCCNATTTTCTTTNGTAAAAAAGTNCCTCAAATCAAATTTGTTTCNCCTGTATCGGGTGTAATTGAAACTATCCANAGAGGCGCNCGCAGAAAAATTGAAAAAATAATCATACGGGCAAACGCCTCCTCAAATACCATNAGTCACGATTGTAANAATTGGGAAAAGCTAAACCGCGAAGATTTAAAAAGTCTTNTATTNGAAAGTGGAAATTGGCCATTCATTCACCAACGTCCTTACGGAACCATTGCAAATCCTGAAGATACTCCAAAAGCCATNTTTGTTTCNACACACCNAACNAGTCCTCTGGGCCCTGATTTTGACTTTNTTCTCNGTAAANATGTTAAGGNATTTCAGGAGGGAATAAATGTCCTAAATAAATTAGTAGATCAAGAAGTTTTCCTAGGAACTGATGCAACCCACTCAGGNATNTTTAAANAAATCACAGCNGTTCAGCATTACACTATTGCTGGACCACACCCAGCTGGTAATGTNAGTTTACACATACAAGAATTAGCTCCTCTCAATATGGGTGATCGGGTGTGGACTATAAACCCGGANGATGTGGCAAATTTGGGTCGTTTTATTCAAACAGGACAATATAGCCCACAGCGAACNATAGCTGTTTGTGGGAATTCGATTGAAAATCCAAAATACATTCTAACCAGACAAGGTGCAGAACTTCAGCCCGTACTGAATGAATTTAAAATCCTTTACCCTCAAAACCGAGTGATTAANGGAGATGTATTGACAGGAACTNCGAGTTCTGATGATGGTCATCTTGGCTATTACAACAATCAAATCACTGTTATCCCAGAGGGAAACGACTATCGAATGTTTGGATGGNTGCCTTTCAAAGACAANAANATAATGAGTCTTTCTAACACCTCTTTTTCACGTCTATTTAAAAAGAAAGGCTTCGAAGTAAATACTAACCTCAATGGAGAGGAAAGAGCTTTAGTAGTTNCAGGTGANATGGAAAAAGTATTCCCTTTGGAAATTTACCCNATGCAGCTGATTAAAGCCTGTATGATAGAAGATATTGAAAAAATGGAAGCTCTAGGCATTTACGAAGTGGTCCCAGAAGACTTTGGATTAATTGACTACNCCAACACTTCTAAAATTGAAGCACAAGAAATCATCCGTGAAGGAATCGAATTAATGATAAATGAAGTAGGTTAAAATTTCTAGTATGAATGCATTAAGAAAACAATTAGACGCTTTAAAAAGACCTTTTGGTAAAGGACAAAAATTAGAGAAGTTTGCGCCAGCAATTAACGCTTTTGATACTTTTTTNTTTGTTCCAAACCACACCACTAAAAAAGGAGCTCATATCCGAGATGCTATAGATTTAAAAAGAACAATGGTAACTGTTATCATTGCGCTTTTACCAGCGTTGATCTATGGGATTTACAACACGGGTTACCAATACTACATNCAAACCAACACNCCCTTTACTTTTATAGANGCCTTTATTCATGGNGCATGGAAAATTGTTCCCATGATCATNGTTTCTTATGTAGTGGGTNTGTCTATCGAATTTGGATTTGCTGTTTACCGAGGTCATGAAGTAAATGAAGGGTATCTGGTAACGGGTTTACTGATTCCGATGATCATGCCAGTAGACATCCCATTGTGGATGGTAGGTATTTCTACTGCCTTTGCCGTTTTGATTGCAAAGGAAGCATTTGGAGGAACAGGGATGAATATTCTTAATCCNGCNTTAACNGCAAGGGCTTTTGCCTTTTTTGCTTACCCTACCTANATGTCGGGAAATAAAGTATGGGTATCCGAAGCAGGGGCTGTCGACGGAATATCAGGGGAGACTATTTTAGGAAGTTTAGCTGCTGGACAAGACGTGAACTACTCCATGATGGAAATGTTCCAAGGAGCTATTCCAGGTTCAATCGCAGAAACTTCAACACTTTGGGTAGCTGTAGGAGCCTTGATTTTAATTCTTACTGGTATCGGAAGTTGGAGGATCATCACAGGAGGAATTATTGGAGCTGCTGTAATGGGCTTGTTNTTCAACCTTTGGGGAGCTAATGCTTTGATGAGCTTTTCTTGGATGAACCATTTAGTTGTTGGNGGCTTTGCTTTTGGAATTGTNTTTATGGCCACTGATCCTGTATCTGCAGCACAGACCAACAAAGGGAAATGGGTCTANGGGATTTTGACCGGTATTNTTTGTATCATGATNAGGGTGTTTAATCCCGCTTATCCTGAAGGAGTGATGCTTGCAATTTTATTGATGAATGTTTTTGCGCCAACNATTGATCACTATGTAGTCAATGGNAATATTAGTAAGCGTAAAAAGCGTTGGAGTACAGCACANGNACTAAAAACCGCATAAGATGAATAGAGACAGTAATGCCTATACTTTTATTTTTGCAACACTAATGGTCTTAGTGGTTGCCTCTGCACTTGCTTTTACTGCGAGTTCTTTAAAAGACCTTCAGGCCTCCAATGTGCGAAAAGAAAAGATGCAAAACATCTTAGCCACTATCGGAGTTGAAACAGANCGTGAGCAAGCAGAGACTTTGTACAATCNATANATCACAGGGGAACTTTCATTGACTTCTGGTGGTGATCTTGATCAGGAAGTGAATGCTTTTGAAATCAATTTATACAATGAATTGAAAAAGCCTGTTAACGAACAACGCTTTCCATTATATGAAGCCTCCGTAGAGGGTNAAAANTACTACATCGTTCCACTTAGAGGTGCAGGACTNTGGAATGCGATTTGGGGATATATTGCCTTAGAAGAAGATAAGAATACAATTAAAGGAGCTGTTTTTGATCATATAGGAGAAACTGCAGGTTTAGGAGCTGAAATCACNCAGGAGTGGTTTCAAAATCGCTTTCTGGGAGAAAAAGTATTCGATAAAGATGGAAATTTAGTGGGCATCAATGTTTCTAAAACAAATAATGACCCTAAGGATTTAGACAAAGACGATCACGAGGTGGATGCAATTTCTGGAGCAACTATTACAGGTGACGGGGTCACCAATATGATACTCGAACGATTGAATCACTACTTGCCCTACCTAAAGACAGCAGAACAAACCGTGGCTATAAACCAATAATTTGATGGAAGAAAATAAATCAACGCCCGAGAAAAAAGCAACTTTACTCTTTNTAAACAAAGAAAGGGAGCCANTCTTTTCAAAAAAGAATCGAAAGTTACTTTCTGACCCTATGGATGATAACAACCCNATTACCGTTCAGGTNTTGGGTATTTGTTCCGCCCTGGCAATTACCGTTCAGCTCAAACCAGCTGTAGTAATGAGTATTTCTGTTATGGCTGTAATGGCAGCTAGTAATGTGATNATTTCTCTTTTGAGAAACCTTATTCCCAACCGAATTCGAATTATCGTTCAATTGGTTGTTGTTGCTTCAATGGTAATTTTGGTTGATCAAATACTGAGAGCTTTTGCATATGATGTNAGTAAGGAGCTTTCCATCTTTATTGGNCTGATTATCACCAACTGTATAGTAATGGGAAGATTAGAGGCATTTGCTTTGGGGAATGGTGTTTGGAAATCTTTNTTAGATGGAATTGGTAATGCCGCAGGTTATGGTGTTATTTTAATTTTAGTTGCATTTTTCCGTGAGTTGTTTGGCTCTGGAAAACTGTTTGGCTTTCAGGTCATCCCAGATGCAGTTTATCAAATGGGTTATGTGAACAATGGGCTGATGTTGCTTTCGCCTATGGCACTTATTACGGTAGGNATTTTGATATGGATTCAGCGTTCTCGAAACCGAACTCTAATTGAAAAAAATTAANCGCNAATTATGGAAGCCTATTTAAACTTATTTGTAAAAAGTATNTTTATCGAGAACATGATCTTCGCCTATTTCTTGGGNATGTGTTCTTATTTAGCAGTTTCTAAAACCGTGAAAACTGCTGTAGGTCTTGGATTTGCAGTAATATTTGTACTGGCGATNACGGTTCCGATTAATTTTTTGCTAGACACTTATTTACTTCAACCTGGTGCCTTGTCTTGGTTGGGATCGCAATACGCTGATCTCGACTTAAGNTTTTTAAGCTTTATCATGTTTATTGCTGTTATTGCTTCAATGGTACAGTTNGTTGAAATGATTGTTGAAAAATTTGCTCCTGCACTCTACGGTGCTTTAGGTATTTTTCTTCCTTTAATTGCGGTGAATTGTGCCATCTTAGGTGGGTCATTATTCATGCAGCAAAAAGATTTTTCTGGAGTTACAGAATCAGCTGTATATGGATTAGGTTCAGGGATTGGATGGCTTTTGGCCATACTNGCTATTGCAGCAATTCGCGAAAAAATTACCTATTCCAATGTCCCTGCTCCACTTCGGGGATTGGGAATTACCTTTATTATTACAGGGTTAATGGCGTTAGGTTTTATGAGTTTTATGGGTATTAAATTATAATGTGAGATGGATTATTCAGTTGTATTAGCAAGTATTGTTGTTTTTTTAATCATCACCTTTTTGTTGGTGGGAATGCTTCTNGGAGCCAAGGCAAAATTATTACCCTCTGGTCCTGTTTCTCTTTTGATAAACGGAGATAATAAGGTAGAGGTTTCATCAGGAAGTACACTATTAAGTACACTGGGAAATAACAAAATATTTTTACCCTCAGCCTGCGGTGGAGGGGGTACCTGTATTCAATGTAGATGTCAGGTNATTGAAGGGGGAGGAGAAATNCTACCTACAGAAGCCCCTCACTTTTCAAGAAAAGAGGTTGCTGAAGGTTGGCGTTTAGGATGCCAAGTTAAAGTAAAGCAAGANATGGTCATTCAAGTACCTGAGGAGGTATTTGGAATAAAAAAATATGAGGCTAAAGTGGTAAGAAACTGGAATGTAGCTTCCTTTATTAAAGAGTTTGTAGTGGANATTCCAGAGGAAATGGACTACAAAGCAGGNGGGTATATTCAAATTGAAATTCCACCTTGTNANGTAAAATATGAAGACATTGATATTTCTGCACATCCAGAAGAGCACCCTGGGGAGCCTGANAAATTCAAGTTGGAGTGGGATAAGTTTAACTTGTGGCCTTTGACGATGAAAAACCCTGANACTGTTGAACGTGCCTACTCNATGGCTTCTTTTCCNGCTGAGGGAAAAGAGATCATGCTCAATGTACGAATTGCAACACCTCCTTTTGATCGTGCAAAAAATGACTGGAGTGACGTAAACCCAGGAGTTGCTTCCTCTTATATTTTCTCTAAAAAAGCTGGTGATCCTGTGACNATCTCTGGACCTTATGGTGAATTTTTCATAAACGAATCCGATTCAGAAATGTTATACGTAGGCGGTGGAGCTGGAATGGCACCTATGCGTTCGCACCTTTACGAATTGTTTAGAACACTTAAAACAGGAAGAAAAGTTACTTTNTGGTACGGGGGTCGCTCCAAAAGAGAATTGTTTTACATCGATCANTTTAGAGCTCTTGAAAAAGACTTTCCTAACTTTAAGTTTTACATCGCCTTATCAGAACCGCTGGAAGAAGATAATTGGANAGTAAAAGACGGTTTAGACGGTGAGGGAGATGGCTTTACAGGCTTTGTTCACCAGGTNGTAATCGACAACTATCTTTCAGCTCACGAAGCNCCAGAAGATATTGAAGTGTATTTCTGCGGNCCTCCGTTGATGAATCAAGCTATTGAGCGAATGGCTGAGGACTTTGGTGTTCCGCNAGAGAATGTCCGTTTTGACGACTTTGGAGGATAATAAAAATTAAAAGAGGCCCAAGGCCTCTTTTTTTATGTCTTTAGTCATGCTTTATAGACTTGACGAATTAACTTAACTTTGCANTCAATGAGCCAGCTAACACTACAAGAAATACACCAACTTGCCATGAAAGAGGTAGGAGATCATTTGGAAGCAGAAGGCTATGAGTTTTTAGCAGTCAACTCTCAACNGAAACGCACTCCACAATTTGTTTGTGTAAAAGGCAAGAAATTATACTTTNTCTTNGTTCAGGGTACGCTTTACCCCAATGCGCCTAGAAAGTTTGATCCCGTCTTGATCGAAAAAGTCAAAGATCACGCTNAACAAAATAATGCTCAATTGTATCTTGCTGGGGTCGGATTTGCCCATGCTGAAAACTACGATTATCCACTAACAAAAAAAGACCCCTATGCAGTCAATTTCCAAGGACTTGAAGCAATACAGTAGGCTATTAATGATCTCTTTATTTATTTTGGGTTGTACTGTACANAAGGATCAACTTCAAAAAATCCAAGGGTATGCCTTGGGAACTACCTATTCCATTTCCTATGTTTCAAATTCACTTAGTNCAGCAATTTTAACTCAAAAGGTAGATTCTATTTTNCAGGTGATAAATCAATCTTTGTCAACCTACCAGCCNGATTCTGATATTTCCAAAATNAATAGGGGAGATAGTTTATTGGTAGTAGATTCGCACTTTATAACTGTTTATGAAAAGGCTTCAGAGGTTTGGNAATACTCGCNNGGTTTTTTTGATCCAACAGTTGGNGCCTTGGTAAATGCCTATGGTTTTGGTCCGGGGAAGTCNCTNGAAAAGNTAAGTAAAAAGCAAAGAGATAGTATGCTTGAGTTTACTGGATGGGCAAAAACACAGCTGACAAACCAAAGAACGATTCAAAAGGAGCATCCCTCCGTCTACTTTGATTTTAATGCACTTGCAAANGGCTATACTGTAGATGTTTTGGCCAATTTTTTAAAAAGCAATCANCTGGAAAATTATTTGGTTGAAATAGGTGGCGAGCTTGTGGCCAAGGGAAAAAGTCCAAGAACTGGAAATTTTTGGAAAATTGCTATAGATAATCCCGAACAAGGGCAAGAGCGAAATTTTATCCNAACGCTTCGCTTGGAAAATNAAGCATTGGCAACNTCAGGNAATTACNGAAAGTATGCGGTAGATGAAGAATCNGGTCAACGTATTGCCCACTCCATCAACCCTAAAACTGGTGANGCATTTCCTNCTGAGGTNTTGAGTGCATCAGTGATTGCTCCGGATTGTATGACTGCAGATGCTTATGCTACTGCACTAATGNTCATGCCNTTAGCTCAGTCNCAAAANCTGATCGATTCCAAACCTGAACTTNAGGCTTACTGGATAGTATNTGATTCTATTCAGGGTATNAAAGANCTTTTTTCAGATGGGTTTTTGAAAGAAGAATAAAATTTATTTTCGTCCAACAGGGATTTGTTCTTCAATTGGTAGCGCAAATTTGTCGATCTCTTCAGCTGAAAGCTCTTTTAGAAAGTCAACTCTTTTAGTTTTAAATCCGACTGATTCTAGTCTTTGATAGTAGTCTATACCATAAATACGGACATGATCGTATTGACCAAAAATTTCAGTCCTTTTGGCTTTATCGGTAATGCTATTATCTTCAAAAGTAGTTGAGCGTTCTGCTTCCAAAGGCACCTGAGCGATGAGCGTTCCTCCTTTTTTTAATACCCTGTAAAGTTCTTCCATAGCTNTGAGGTCGTCAGGGATATGTTCCAACACATGATTACATAAAATCAAATCAAAAGTANCGTCNTTAANGGGCAAATCGCATATATCTGCTTTGACATCTGCCAAAGGAGAATACAAGTCTGTTGTAGTATAGTCCCAATGATTAAAANNTTTAAACCTACTGTAAAACACTTGCTCAGGTGCGATATGCAGTACCTTAAGTTTGTTTTNGAGTAAAGTTGTTTTTCTTTGAAGGTAGAGCCAGAGCAAGCGATGTCGTTCTAGAGACAATGTTCCTGGGCATAAGGCATTGGGTCTACTAACTTTGTATCCGTAGGGTAGGAATTTTCGATATGAACTACCGTCAATGGGATCTGTAAAACGATTGCCTTTAAAATACCATTTAATTAGAGGTCGAAACCAAATACTCAACGTGATGAGCCAAGGTCTAGGAACTAAATTCAGGAGCCCTTTCATAAGACCAATGGAAGNCTTCTAAAGGGAATTTCTTCTTCACTTTGAATACCTNGTGCTTGATAGATATATTCAAAGGTTGAAAGCAGTTCTGGTTTACCATCAATTAAGGCAACATTGTGTTCAAAATGAGCNGAGGGCTTACCGTCAGCGGTAAGAATGGTCCAACCGTCATTAAGTTGTTTGATTCGGTGTGTACCCATATTGATCATGGGTTCTATAGCCAAAACCATTCCATTTAAAAACTTTTTACCCCTTCCGCGTTTGCCGTAGTTTGGAACTTCTGGTGCCTCATGCATGGTTTNACCTAAACCGTGACCTACCAATTCACGNACNACACCATACNCCTCCTTTTCACAGTAGTGTTGAATNGNATATCCCAAATCTCCAATACGATTGTTGAGTTGAAAGGCTTTGATNCCTTCGTAAAGGGATTCCTTGGTTATTCTAAGGAGTTTTTCTGTTTCTGGAGCNATCTCTCCTACGGGGAAAGTGTAAGCATGATCTCCATAAAANCCGTTTTTTAATGCTCCGCAGTCTATGGAAATAATNTCTCCCTCCTCNAGTGGTTTAT
This sequence comes from Flavobacteriaceae bacterium TMED48, assembly GCA_002167945.1. GTDB lineage: Bacteria > Bacteroidota > Bacteroidia > Flavobacteriales > Flavobacteriaceae > MS024-2A. The sequence continues at coordinate 22,387 of NHDB01000026.1, forward strand.
CNGTTGGAATTCCATGGACTACTTGAGCGTTGGGACTCATACATAAGGTATTGGGAAAGTCGTAAAGGCCTAAAAACCCTGGTTCTGCATCTTNATCTTTGATAAAGTCATAAGCCATTGTATCTAATGCTAGNGTAGTNACCCCAGGTTTAATTTCCGATGCCAACATACCTAAAGTCTTGGAAACAATCAATGCACTTTCACGCATTAATTCTATTTCCTCACGAGTTTTAAGTATAATTCCAGACATATTAGAAATCGGCGTATGCGTCCTNGTAGGCTTCTTTTTTCAGAATTTTTGAAAAATCTTCTACCATGCTTTCCACGGGGAANTCTACAATTCTGTTGTTTTCTTTACCATTTTCAAAAAANATAAGTGTCGGAATGTTNAGTATGTTGTATTCTTTTTCATAGCCAAGAGGACTGTCCTTAGCCTCNGAAATGGCGTACATTTCCATTTGATCTTCAGTGACTCCTAGCGCNTCTAAAAGTTTNAACATACCACCCAATTCTCTTTGAGTATCTCCACACCAAGTTCCGANGAATAATTTAAATTCTAGANTTTTAGCCAAGGGTTTGTGTTCTTCGACCCATCCTTCTGGAATNTTAAGACGATCGTATTCTAATTGAAACCAAGCCTTAAATTCATCTGTATTTAGATTGGCGCGATTNATATATCCCAGTACNACAGTTTCACCNTCTTCACCAATAANTGTTTCGACTTCCATTGGAACCGAACTGTACTTTGGAGTATNAGTACTTTTACANTTGATCAGNAGTAGACTTNCGAATACAAAAAAAACGAGCTGTTTCATTCTTTTAAAAGTAAGGATTTTTGAGTCATGGTCGAAGGCTGATCTACCTCCATCAAATCCAAAATAGTAGGTGCAATATCACCTAGAATCCCAGATTTTATGTTCTTCTTTTCAGGATCGACCAAAATGANAGGGACTGGATTGGTTGTATGTGCCGTATTAGGACTACCATCNGGATTAATCATGGTTTCACAGTTTCCGTGATCAGCAATAACNAAACTGGCGTAACCCTGCNTAAGGGCGGCATCCAATACCTCAGCAGCACATTGGTCAACAGNTTCACAAGCTTTTATTGCAGCCTGCAAATCTCCTGTATGACCTACCATNTCTGGGTTGGCAAAGTTTAAGCAAATAAAATCAGGAGGATCGTTTTCAATTTTTTCAATNATGGCGTCCNGAACTTCAAAAGCNCTCATTTCAGGTTTTAAATNGTAGGTAGCCACTTTGGGAGAAGGACACAAAATTCGNTCNTCTCCTTCAAAAGGAATTTCTCTTCCTCCATTAAAAAAGAAGGTGACATGGGGGTATTTTTCAGTTTCCGCGATACGAACTTGAGTCTTGCCTGCCTTTGACAGAACTTCACCCAATGTATCTTGAAGATTGTCTTTGTCAAAGACNACTTTTACTCCTTTAAACGACTCGTCATAGTTTGTAAGTGTAAGGTAGTATAACTCNAAAGGCTGCATCTCAAATTCNGGGAATGCTTGTTGAGAAAGTGCTTGCGTCAGCTCTCTCCCACGATCGGTTCTAAAATTAAAAAAGAGAACTACGTCACCTTTTTCTATNTGTGCTGAGCAATTTTCTTTAATTAAAGGCTTGATNAACTCATCAGTAATTCCTTCCTCATAGCTATCTTGAAGACTTTTTGCAAAGTCAGAAGAAGGACTTCCNTCNCCGTGAACCAAAAGATCGTACGCAAGTTTTACACGCTCCCAACGCTGATCACGATCCATAGCGTAATAGCGCCCTATAAGGGAGGCAAAAACAGCAGTTTTTCCTTGAAGTTTATTTTCAATTCGTTGAACAAAGTCTTTGCCAGACTNAGGGTCGACATCTCTTCCATCCGTAAAAGCGTGAAGATAAACTCGAGGTAGAATATATTCTTCNATCATATCGAGNAGCCCCTCGAGGTGTGTAATGTGCGAGTGAACACCNCCGTCAGAAAGNAGCCCCAATAANTGAACTTTTTTACCCTCTTTTTGGGCGTATTCCAAACCATCGATTAAAACCTTTTCGTTTTTTAAGCTGTTATTTTCAACAGCTGAATTAATCTTAGCGAGATCCTGATATACGATTCTTCCAGCGCCTAAATTCATATGACCTACTTCGCTGTTCCCCATTTGTCCTTCGGGTAAGCCNACGTGAACTCCATCAGTCCTCAANGTATTTGANGAGTAGTCTTGATACAGAGAATCAATGNAGGGAGTGTGGGCTTGGTCAAGNGCTGATACTTTTGGATCAGGAGCATTTCCCCAGCCGTCCAAGATCATCAAGAGTGTTTTTTGGGCCATTAATTTTTTTGTAAAGATACAAATTTGTCTAGTCTTGATTAAATCCACTTGGCTTAAAAAAAAACTGTTACTTTGTAAAAAAAGAGGTGAAAAAAGGCCTAGTTTTTAGATCTACGGGGAGTTGGTACACAGTTGAGTCTGATGGGATTTTTTATGCTTGTCGGATTAAGGGAAAACTCCGCTTAAAAGGAATCAAAAGTACAAATCCTATTGCTGTAGGCGATTGGGTATTCTTTGAAGTAGATCAAAACGCTTCAGAGCCAGAAGGAACTATAGTTGAAATCGAAGAACGCCACAATTATATCGTCCGTAAATCAGTCAATCTTTCCAAGCAAACCCACATTATCGCTTCAAATATTGATCAAGTATTTTTGTTGATTACGCTTTACAACCCACCAACTTTTCCAGCTTTTATAGATCGATTTTTAGTTACTGCTGAGGCTTATCAAATCCCTGCAATTTTAGTATTTAATAAATTGGACACATGTACTCCAGAGCAGAAAGAAGAAATTGATACTATGGCTGATATTTATGAAAACATAGGGTATACAACTTTAAAAATATCAGCAACGGAAAGGGATAATATCTCTACCATTGAATCGATGATGCAGAATAAGGTGAGCATGTTTTCAGGTCATAGCGGTGTGGGTAAATCCACATTGATCAATGCCATCGCTCCAGATTTAAACGTAAAAACAGCAGCTATCTCTAACCAATATCAGCAAGGGACTCACACCACAACTTTTGCAGAAATGTTTGCTTTACCCAAAGGGATGAAACTAATTGACACTCCTGGAATTAAAGGTTTTGGAGTGGTAGATATGCAAGCTGATGAAGTAGGAAATTATTTTCCTGAGTTTGTCCCATTAAAACCTCGTTGTAGGTTTAATAACTGTTTGCATCAAAACGAGCCTCATTGTGCTGTAATAGCGGCCTATCAGGAGGGTGTAATTGCTGAGACCCGTTATTTGAATTACCTGCAGATGCTTGAAAATGATAATACCTATCGCTAATTTAAAATTATGAGAGTTGTCATTCAACGAGTCACTAAGGCTCAAGTTACAATCGAGCAAGAAAGAAGTGAGCACATCGCCCAGGGTATTTTAGTCTTATTGGGAATCGAAATGGCTGATGGAGATGCTGATGTCGACTGGTTGGTCAATAAAGTTCTCAACTTAAGGATTTTTGACGATGAAGCTGGAGTGATGAACAAGTCATTATTAGATATTAAGGGCGAGTTAATGGTTGTTAGCCAGTTTACGCTTATGGCAGCTACAAAAAAAGGGAATCGTCCATCATACATTCGTGCGGCAAATCATCAACATGCAGTACCTCTCTACGAGTCTTTCGTTGAAAAAGCCCAAGCACTTTTAGAAACTCGAGTGGCAACAGGATCTTTTGGAGCATTGATGAAAGTAAGCCTGAATAATGACGGACCAGTAACTATTATAATAGATTCTAAGAATAGAGAATAGTTTTTTATAAGATATTTACTTCTGTTTCAAGAGAAATATCAAATGCTTTTTTTACCGCTGCTTCGATTTTTTGGGCTAGAGCCAAAATATCTTTACCACTTGCATTACCCGAGTTGACCAATACCAAAGCTTGTTTATCGTGTACAGCTGCATCACCGCTCTGACTTCCTTTAAAGCCTAATTTATCAATCATCCAGCCAGCAGGTATTTTAACTAGCCCTTTGGGTGCAGGGTAGGAAGGGAGTTCGGGATATTGACTTTTTAGTGTTCTAAAATGCAATTCTGAAATGACTGGATTTTTAAAAAAACTACCGCAATTTCCAAGTATTTTGGGGTTGGGGAGTTTGGACTCTCTAATGGCAATGACTGCAGCTGCAATTTCTTGAATAGAAGGTGAGGAATTTTCAAACAGAGCTTTCAGTGCCCCGTATTCAACTTTAGTTTGATGCGGAGATTTTTGCAGCTCAAAACAAACTGAAGTAATGATGTATTTCCCTTTTTGATGGGTTTTAAAAATGGAAGATCTGTATTCAAATTCACATTGTGTTTTGGTTAAAGTTTCTTCTTTAAGTGTATCAACATTTAGCGCCTTACAACTCTTGAATACTGAACTTAACTCTACTCCATAGGCACCGATATTTTGTATGGGTGCTGCCCCCACACTTCCAGGAATAAGGGATAAATTTTCAACCCCACCGTAATTTTGATCAAGACACCAAAGCACAAAGTCGTGCCAGTTTTCCCCTGCCTGTACATCTAAAGTCACTCCAGTAGGACTCTCATCCAATAGTTCAATTCCTTTATTGGCGATTAAAAGGCTAAGCCCTTCAAAATTCTGTGTTAAAAGCACATTACTTCCCCCTCCAAAAATTCTAAAAGGAAGTTCTTTGTTCTGAGAAAAGATGTATTGGAGTTGGGTCGGATCTTCTACTTTGTAAAAGTACTTTGTTTGGGCTTCAATCCCGAAGGTGTTGTAAGGTTTTAAGGAAACGTTCTCTTCAAAACTGAGCATGTTTCAAGGTACAAATTTCTTGTAGGCTTCCAATGCTTTTTCCAAAATTGTTGCTGCGCGGATTAGTTTTTCTTGACTGAGAATAAAGGCAATTCGAACTTCATTAAGCCCTACGTTCGGTGAAGAATAAAAGCCTTTAGCTGGAGCCAACATTACTGTCTGGTTGTCCAAATTAAAGTCAGTGAGTAAAAACTTTGAAAAGTCTTCCGCATCTTCCACGGGAAGTTTTACAATGCAATAAAAAGCTCCCATGGGGTGAGATACTTCTACGTTTGGAATTTGTTCTAACTGTTTAATCAAAGTATTTCTTCTGGCGGTATATTCTTTAACTACTCCTTCTAAATAACTGTCTGGTGCCGTAAGGGCAGCTTCACTAGCCATGAGGGCGTAGGTTGGTGGGGAAAGCCTTAAGTGGGCAAACTTTAATACATTTTTAATTAAAGATGTATTCCTTGAGACGAGCGACCCAACACGAGCTCCGCACATACTGTAACGCTTGGAAACAGAGTCGATCATCAGTGTATGCTGGCTGGCTTGTTCATTACTTAAAACGGAATAGTGCGGCTCACCACCGTGGATAAATTCGCGATAGACTTCATCAACAATAAGAAAAATATCGTGTCTTACTGCCAATTCACAAAGGGTATTAATTTCTTCTCTACTGTAAACGTAGCCTGTTGGATTACTGGGATTGCACAAGAGTATTGCCCTTGTTTTTTGGGTGATTTTTTCACTGATATTCTCCAAGGCAGGAAGCTGAAATTGAGAATGAAATTCAGAAATAACGGGTACAACGCTTACACTAGCTGCACTCGCAAACCCGTTGTAATTGGCGTAAAAGGGTTCAGGGATAATGATTTCATCACCAGCATCGCATATTACATTCAAGGCAAAAGTAAGCGCCTCACTTGCTCCTGTGGTAACTATAATATCATCTGGAACTAATGAAATATGGTGCTTGCTGTAATAATCGACCAACTTCTTGCGATAAGCTAAAGTTCCTTGAGAAGGACCATAAGGGAGCAATTCTAAATTTGAGCTTGTAACTGCATCGATGGCTTNCCTTGGNGCAGCGATATCCGGTTGACCAATATTGAGGTGTAACACTTCAANCCCTTCANCTTTGGCCTTCTCAGAAAAGACAACTAGCTTTCGGATTGGTGAAGTGGGGAGTTCAATTCCTTTTCGGGATAATNGTGGCATGANTCTAATAAAGATGCAAAAATGCAAAAATATGAGGTTTTTTTATGCCGACACCTGCTAAATTTTNAATCTCCGAGTAGAATTTATAAGAATTCAGCTAAGAAAATGACATTTTACTGCTTGGGAAGTACTGTTCCTTTGAGTTTTAAAGCAATAATTGGATTGTCTTCCTGATTGGTAGATACAGTGATTGTCTTTCTAAAAGGGCCTACTCGTTTGGTATCGTAGCGTACAACTATTTCACTACGTTCTCCAGGGGCTATAGGACCTTCTGGTTTTTTTGGAATGGTACAACCACAACTGGACTTGACATTGGTGATGATCAAATCTGCATTACCAGTGTTTTTAAAGCTAAACACGCGTTCTCCATCACTTCCATTTTCGATCGTTCCGTAATCAATGCTTGTAGAATCAAATTCGATTTGAGGAAATGTTTGCTGCGCGTAAAGGGATACACTAAAAAGGATAAGGATTAGATTGAGGTAATTTGTTGTTTTCATAAAACGATTTTAATGTTTAAAAATAAAATTTTTCTTTATTCAAAGAGTCATTATGTTTATAACATTAGTGTTGCTACTTTTGTACAACAAAAACTAGACCAAAATTTCACATGGAGATTCCTTCCAAATTTGATTCTAAAGGGATAGAAAGTAAATGGTATGCCTATTGGCAAGAGAACAACTTTTTTAAGTCTATCCCAGACGATCGAGAACCCTATACTATCGTTATTCCTCCTCCCAATGTCACAGGGGTACTGCATATGGGTCATATGTTAAACAACTCCCTCCAGGATATTATCATTCGTAGAGCAAGAATGATGGGCTATAACGCCTGCTGGGTTCCAGGTACAGATCATGCCTCTATTGCTACTGAGGCCAAGGTGGTTGCCAAACTAAAAGCCGACGGAATTGAAAAAAGTGAACTGACACGAGAGGAATTTCTAGCCCATGCTTGGGATTGGACCGAAGAGTATGGTGGAGTTATTTTAGAACAGTTAAAGAAACTGGGGTGCAGCTGTGATTGGGACCGGACCAAATTTACTTTAGATCCTGAAATGACCGAATCAGTGCTTCAAGTTTTTGAGAAGTTACACGACCAAGGTTATATATATAGAGGCTTTCGAATGGTCAACTGGGACCCTGAAGCCCAAACAACCCTTTCCGATGAGGAAGTGCTCTATGAAGAAAAGAACGGTAACCTTTATCATATTGCATATCAAGTCGAAGGAAGTGATGAGCGCGTCATTATCACTACTACACGACCAGAAACTTTGCTTGGCGACACTGCTGTTTGTATCCATCCAGAAGATGAGCGTTATCAGCATTTAAAAGGAAAGAAAGTTCATGTACCACTGACGGATCGAGTGGTACCCATTATAGAGGATGATTATGTCGCTATGGACTTTGGAACGGGTTGTCTAAAAGTAACTCCTGCTCATGATCAAAATGACAAACTTTTAGGCGAAAAACACCAACTCGAGGTCATTGATATATTCAATGCCGATGGAACCCTTAATGAGCATGGTGGTAGGTATCAAGCGATGGACCGATTTAAAGTTCGTAAACTTATTGCTAAGGATTTAGAGGCACAGCAGTTATTGATAAAAACAGAGCCCTACACCCATAAGGTTGGGGTTTCAGAACGAACAAAGGCTGTGATCGAACCTCGCCTTTCGGACCAGTGGTTCCTGAAAATGGAAACATTGGCNAAANCTGCAATTGATGCTGTTTTGAAATCAAATNATATCCAGCTTCTTCCAGAAAAATTTAAAAATACTTACCGACATTGGATGGAAAATATTCGTGATTGGAATATTTCTAGACAGTTGTGGTGGGGTCAGCGTATTCCTGTCTATTACTTCGGAAAAGGGAAAGAAGACTATGTAGTTGCTCAAAATGAAAATCTTGCATTAGAGAAAGCACGATTGAAAAGTGGGAATGATGGTTTAGAACTGAAAGACTTATGTCAAGACGAAGATGTATTAGACACTTGGTTTTCTTCCTGGCTATGGCCAATATCTGTTTTTGATGGGATTCGAAACCCTGATAATAAGGAGATTGAATATTACTACCCTACTCAAGATTTGGTAACAGGCCCTGATATTTTATTCTTTTGGGTTGCTCGAATGATCATATCAGGCTATGCGTTCCGTGACGAAAAACCCTTTTCAAAGGTTTATCTTACAGGACTTGTAAGAGATAAAAAAGGACGTAAAATGTCCAAACAGTTGGGAAATTCTCCAGACGCATTAAAGCTAATTGATGACTACGGTGCGGACGCTGTTCGAGTGGGATTGATGCTCAGTTCAGCTGCAGGAAATGATCTACTTTTTGATGAAACGCTCTGCCAACAAGGGAAAAATTTTGCCAATAAAATCTGGAACGCCTACCGATTGATTGAGGGTTGGGAAATTAAAGAGGACTTGCCGCAGCCACAAGTTGCCAATGAAGTACTTCAATGGTATGTAAATCATTTTGAAAAAACACTGGTATGGGTTGATGAAAATTTTGAAAAATATAGAATTTCAGATGCCTTAATGTCCATCTATAAGTTACTTTGGGACGATTTCTGCTCTTGGTTGTTAGAGTTGGTTAAGCCAGACTACGGTCAGCCTATAGATCAGCAAACTTATACTGAGATTATTGCCCTATTTGAGAAAAACCTAAGAATACTGCATCCTTTTATGCCCTTTCTTACGGAAGAATTATGGCATTTTATCAAGGATCGTAAAACCGATGAGGCGCTCACGCTTTCTGCCTGGCCTCAGACTCAAAAGTTCGATCAAAAACTCATAGCTGATTTTGAACTGGCACAGCAAATTATAGTTGGAATACGCAACTTTAGAAATGAAAAAAATATTTCTTATAAAGAAAGCATCAGTCTATACATCAATACAGAGGCAACAGACTTTAGTTTTGAATCCAGTATTGTAAAATTGGGCGGACTAACAGCGATCAACTTTACTTCTCCACCAGAGGAATTGGTGGGAGGAAGTTTTAGAATAAATAATTTGGAACTTTTTATTCCTACGGACGCAGCTGAAGATCCTGAAGCTGAAAAGGAAAAATTAACTTTAGAGCTCAACTATACACGAGGCTTTTTGGCTTCGGTAGAAAAGAAGTTGTCTAATGAGCGCTTTGTAGCCAATGCACCTGAAAAAGTAATTGCCTTAGAGCGTAAAAAAGCCGCAGATGCTAAAGAAAAAATAGTACTTCTAGAAAAGAATTTAGCACTGCTTTAAGGCAAGTGAGCAATAGTTTGGACACCTCCTTTAACCATATCGTTTACTTTTACNTCTAGTGGAGTATCAAGGGGTAAAAACAGATCTACTCGNGAGCCAAATTTGATGAATCCAGCATCCTCACCTTGAGTGACCTGAGTTCCTTCTTCTGCGTAATTGACTATCCTTCTCGCTACCGCTCCTGCAATTTGACGGTAAAGTACTTCTCCAAAGGTTTTGTTTTCCAAAACAATGGTGGTTCGTTCGTTGAGTTCGGATGATTTGGGATGCCAAGCCACTAAATATTTTCCTGGGTGGTATTTGCTAAAGTTTACTACTCCACTCATGGTATAGCGAGTTACGTGAACATTTAACGGTGACATAAAAATGGAAACTTGCAATCGTTTGTCTTTAAAATATTCCTTTTCATAAACTTCTTCTACAATTACAACTTTACCGTCAACAGGTGCGATGAGGTGGTTGTCGTTTTTAGGTGTAACCCGTTTTGGGTTTCTAAAAAACTGCAGTACTAAGACCAATAGAATTAAGGCTGCTACTTGAACTAGCATTTTTAACCATTCTACGGAGATATTATATTCGGCCAGTAGCGAAATAAGCGCTACAATAATAAAGGTATTTATGATAATTCGGTGCCCTTCTTTATGAAACATATTCCGATATTTTAAAAACAAGATAAACAAAAGGAGCGGCATAAAGCACACTGTCCATACGATCAAAAAAGCCTCCGTGTCCAGGGATCAGTGAACCACTGTCTTTGACTTGGGCTTCTCTTTTAAATTTAGATTGTATAAGGTCTCCTATAGTTGCAGTAAGTACAATAACAATTGCGAGTAAAGGGAAGATCCATTTTTCTAATCCAGTATCGAACAGCATCAATAGAATGCTAATTGCCAAACAGCTCAAGCCTCCACCCCAAAAACCTTCCCAAGTTTTCTTGGGTGAAATTGAAGGAAAGAGTAATGTTTTTCCCCAACGTTTTCCAAAGGCATAGGCAAAACTATTATTTGTCCAAATTAGCACGAACATGATAAGAGAAATCATATTGTCATCGGTACTGGATAGTGTAGTAGTGGCCAAGATAAAATAGGCAGAACCAATAAGGTAAAAGAAAGTAAGTCCGCTTCTTTGAAAAGGAGCTGAAGGATAGTTTATATTCTTAAAGAGGCAGTATGTTAAATACAAACACGTCAGTAGTGATAAAATTAAAAGACCGTGATGTAAAGTAGGATGCACATTTTGAGTATAAAACTGATAGGTCAGTAATCCAAAAAGTAAAAAAGACACTGGACTTTTATGATTTATGAGCTTTTGAAACTCGACGAGAGCCAAGGTTGAAAAGACAAATAGTACTATTAAAAATGACAGCTGAGACCAGCAAGCCGAAAACACAATCAGAGCCACGTAAAGTAAGCCAGAAACAGTCCTAACGAGCAGTTCTCTCATACCGATTTATTTTCATTTTGTACAGAAAATGGAACCAAGAGTTGAGTTGGGAAAAATANGGGTGATTTGAAATGGTGAGCATAAATTCATTTGTCTTCTAAAAGCAAATATATGCTTTTTGAGGTAGTGCTAGACGTAGCAACTGCTTTCTCGGCTTCTTCAGGATCAGATTTAATCTTAAGAGTGGTGATATTTGTTGGAATGGTCTTGGGGTATTTGTTCTTTAGAAGGGTCATCCCATGGCTGACATCCCTTACCAATTGATCCATACGGGCTTTTACAATAATCGTTTCAGGCAGATCGGAAAGTTTAAAATATCTGATCTGATTTTCACTTAATAAAATTTTTCCTGTATTAGAAATAAGGTATTCACAATCGATTAAAGCCGCATTGTAGGCTTTAAGATTTCCAGAAGTTTCATTTACATAGCTGGTGGAAAATAAGTCTGAGTTAGTTTGATTTAAGCTGAGAATCTGTTGGGGTTCCCAATTGTTTTCCACACAAATTTCTTTAAAATTAATCAGCAGTATGTCTTTGGATTCGATGTAAAGAAATCGCCCTCCTTTACGGGTAAAATTTTTAGCAAATCCGATGTCTAAGTGGTCTTCCTCAGCGGGTAAAAAAGGACTCTTTTTGGGCTTTTGCGTTTTGCTTTTACCAAAAAACTTGTCCCAAATTCCCATAGTGTTTCAATCACTTAGCCTCTTCGATTTTTTCTTCGTTAGACTTGTAGGGCCTTTTNCCCAAAATATTTTCTAAATCGTCTTTAAAAATAACTTCTTTTTCTAAAAGTCGATCTGCTAATTGAATTAATTTGTCTTTTGAAGTTGCCAGTAAAGAGATTGCTCTCTCATATTGTTTTTCGATTATTTCAGATATTTCGTGGTCGATTTTACGCGCTGTTTCCTCAGAATATGGCTTGGTAAAGTTGTATTCTGATTGTCCACTGGAGTCNTAATACGTAATATTGCCAAGTGTATCATTCAGCCCGTATACGGAGACCATGGCTCTTGCTTGACGGGTTACTTTCTCTAAGTCACTAAGCGCACCAGTTGAAATCTTGTCGAACATGACTTTTTCAGCTGCTCTTCCGCCAAGTGCTGCACACATTTCATCAAGCATTTGCTCTGTTCTTACAATTTGTCTTTCTTCAGGCAAATACCATGCAGCTCCAAGGGACTGCCCTCTAGGCACGATGGTTACCTTAACTAAAGGGGCAGCGTGTTCGAGTAACCAACTGACTATAGCGTGGCCAGCTTCGTGGAAAGCAATAGTTTTCTTTTCTTCAGGAGTAATAATTTTATTCTTTTTTTCTAATCCTCCGATGATACGGTCTACAGCATCTAAGAAATCTTGTTTACCAACGGATTTTTTATTTTTTCTAGCAGCGATCAAAGCCGCTTCGTTACACACATTGGCTATATCTGCACCAGAGAATCCTGGAGTTTGTTTGGCTAGAAAATCTATATCTAAGGTTTTAATTACTTTGATTGGCTTNAAATGGACCTTAAAAATCTCTTTGCGCTCGTTTAAGTCGGGTAGGTCAACATAAATTTGGCGATCNAATCGACCTGCACGCATTAGCGCTTTGTCTAGNACATCTGCTCTGTTGGTGGCAGCTATGACAATGACATTGGTGTCCGTACCAAACCCNTCCATTTCAGTAAGCAGTTGGTTAAGGGTGTTTTCCCTTTCATCATTTGAACCTGTGATATTGCTTTTCCCTCTCGCTCGTCCTATGGCATCAATTTCATCAATAAAAATGATGGACGGTGACTTGTCTTTAGCTTGTTTGAATAAGTCTCTTACTCTTGAGGCACCTACTCCTACAAACATTTCTACAAAGTCAGATCCAGATAGAGAGAAAAAAGGCACTTTTGCTTCGCCTGCAACAGCCTTAGCTAAGAGCGTCTTTCCTGTCCCTGGAGAGCCTACAAGTAGTGCTCCTTTGGGAATTTTCCCCCCCAAAACAGTATATTTTTTTGGATTTTTAAGAAAATCAACAATTTCTTGTACCTCCTCTTTAGCGCCTTCCAGTCCAGCAACATCTTTAAAGGTAGTTTTGACATCTGTATTTTTATCAAAAAGTTTTGCTTTGGATTTTCCAATATTAAAAATTTGTCCTCCTGGNCCNCCAGCTCCTCCTCCAGACATACGTCGCATAAGAAAGATCCAAACACCTATAATGATAATAATTGGTAAAAACCCAATTAGTGCATCGACCCAACGGTTTTCAACTGTTATAAATTCGAGACGAAAAACGATTCCTTGCTCACGTGCTTTCTCAAGTTTTTCTTCAAAGAGTTCCAAACTCCCAACTTCAAATTGATAATGAGGCCCACGTGAATTATTTTGACCAAAAATATTTTTTGAATTCACGGCCTGGTGTTCGCTCTTCCCTAAGGCATCTTGATTAAGGGTAACTTGCACACTACTCTTATTTCTGACAACCACCACCTCACTTACATCACCTGCGTTGAGATATTTTTCAAAATTAGAAATGTTGGTTTTACTGACCGATTGCCATGAGTCACTTCCTCCGAAAAGACTCATCGCCAAAAGGGCGAATACAATTGCACCGTAGAGCCAATAGATATTGAATTTAGGTGCTTGTGGTTTTTTATCTTCTTTCATAGCTTTTTTTTAGTAGTTTGAAGCGATTTGAGTACTTTTCGCATCTCCCCAAAGTTCTTCAATATTATAATAATCACGAATTTGATTTTGAAAAACGTGAACGACTACACTTACATAATCGATAAGTACCCATTCCGCATTGTCAAGTCCTTCTGTATGGAAGGGTTTTTCATGCAATGCTTTACTAACAGTTTTTTGAACAGAGTTAACTATAGCTGATACTTGCGTATTTGAGTTTCCACTGCACACAATAAAAAAATCACAAGGGGTGTTGTCCAGTTCTCTCAAGTCCAACTGATGTATATTTTCTCCTTTTACATTTTCAATTCCAAGAATGATTTCGTCGACCAGTTGTTTTTCCCTTTCTTTTTTATTCGCCATTAAGTTCCTCTGTTTTCTGCAAATTTATTACTTTTTGAATCGCAATTCACCTCTTCTATGGGCTATTTTAATATAATCAAACTTAATGCCACTACTTCAACCAATGATTATTTAAAGCAAAGGCGATTAGAGGGCAAATGTAATGACGGTGATTTGGTTTGGACCACGCATCAAACTGCGGGAAGGGGGCAAAGCGATAAAGTTTGGGAATCCGAAGCAGGCAACAGTCTTTTAGTGAGCATTTATAAGGCTTATGGAGCGTACGGTCCTGAGCTGCCCTTTTCAATTAGTTCAGCTTTTACAACGGCTATAGTTCACACTTTAAAGATGCTCGAAGTCCCGGAATTAAATATTAAATGGCCGAACGACATTTTGTCATGCAATAAAAAAATTGGAGGGATCCTAATAGAGAATACATTTAAAAACAATAAACTGACCAATAGCGTTCTTGGTTTTGGTTTGAATGTGAATCAGCATGACTTTTCAAAATTTCCTCATGCAGCTTCACTTTTTAGTCTGACTAAGAAGAAATGGAATATTGAAAATGTGCTTGAAGCCTTAATTCATTCTTTTGAGCNTGATGAATTTTTAAATCTAACAAAACATCAAGATGCTAACNTAGAGGCGTTTAATTCCTTTTTATGGAGAAAAGGTAAATCNTCNAANTTTCAAGGGATAGAAGGTGTTTTTAANGCCATTCCTCAAGAAGTTACAAAACAGGGCGGGCTAGTGATTACAGGTTTTGAAAATGAGCAAAAAAAAGAGTTGGCATTAGCCAACGCTAGGATGCTATACACTCAAAAATAAATCAGGGGGTCCAGTTGGCAGGATCTTTTCGCCATTCACTCAAATTCTGAGATTCAGTTTCTGTAATTTTATTCTTAGATAGTGCAACCTCCAAAAGTTTTGGGTAATCACAGAGGGTTTGTAATTTTACATTTGATTCTTCAAACGCAGAAGCTGCTTGAGGAAAGCCATAAGTAAACAACGCCAACATCCCAAGAACTTCACTTTTGGCTTCTCTTAAAGCGCTTACTGCATTAAGGCTGCTTTTTCCGGTACTGATCAAATCTTCAATGACAATTACCTTTTGTCCAGGATCTAATTTCCCTTCAATTTGATTTTTTCGACCGTGCTTTTTGGGTTCAGGACGAACATAGATAAAAGGAAGTCCCAGCTCTTGAGCGACCAACATCCCTATGCCAATAGCACCAGTGGCCACTCCAGCAATAATCACATCTGAATCGTAATTTGATCTAATTTCGCTTGAAATCCACTGGCAGAGTTTGGTCCTAATTTCTGGGTACGAAAGCGCTACTCTGTTGTCACAGTAAATTGGAGATTGCCATCCACTTGCCCATGTAAATGGATTTTTTGGATTCAATTTAATTGCATTAATTTGTAATAGTGACTCTGCGGTTTGCTGAGCTATTTTTTGATTAAAGATCATTCTCAAATGTATAAAGTTTTTTATAACCAGAAACCAATTTACTTGACTACTGAACTGATTGAAAATTCCAATGAATTTCCATTGTTTTTTGGTAAATATACTACAGTTAATAGCTTAATGAAAGCATTAAAATCAAAGAAGGTATCCGGAGTTTACTTTTATCATCCAAGGCAAGAAAAGTTAGAGCAACATTTTTTTAAACGGTTTCCCAAGGTTGAAGCTGCGGGGGGCCTTGTAGAACACAAAGATGGAAGATTTTTATTCATCTACAGAAACAATAAATGGGACTTACCTAAGGGNAAAATTGAAAAAAAAGAAATCATTCTTGATGCAGCAGTACGTGAAGTTACAGAAGAGACCGGTACCGCNGACCTTATNGTAACCAAACCACTCCCAATTACTCATCATATNTATAAAGCAAATGGGAAGTATAAGTTAAAATTAACTCATTGGTTTTTGATGAAGACAAAATACGATGCTCCGCTGGTTCCTCAAATTGAAGAGAACATTCAAAAAGCTGAATGGAAAACTAAAGAGGAAATACCCAAGATACTCGAAAATGCTTACGAAAACATTAAAATTGTTATTGACGAAGTGATAAAGTAGCTTACTTCAGTTTGACTGCTTTGGGAACTAANGANGAAAAGTCACCATTGTNAAGAATAATTTCTCTTACGATACTACTGCTGATGAAGGCNTGCCCAGCNGAGGTAAGTAAAAAAACAGTTTCAAAACCCGAAAGTCTTCTGTTCATTTGGGCAACACTTTTTTCAAATTCAAAATCAGCAGNATTTCTCAGGCCTCNGATAAGNGCATCAGCATTAACTTTTTNACAAAAATCAATNGTTAAACCTTCGTATGACTCCACACTTATTTTTGAATTGTTTTTATTGGTCTCCTTGATAAAATCCATACGCTGCTTGAGGCTAAACATATTTTTTTTCTCTTTGTTCTCTCCTACGGCAATGATCAACTCATCGCAAAGCGNCAATGCTCTTTCAATAATTTCTTGATGTCCAATGGTTATGGGGTCAAAAGAGCCTGGAAAAACGAATCGTCGCATACGGATTAAATTATACTGACTTTAAAGCAGTTTGTAAAAGGTAACTAAAAAAATCTGAAAGTTCAATACCCATAGCATTCAACTGTTGAGGGATGATACTATTGGCTGTCATTCCAGGAACTGTATTGATTTCTAAAAGGTGAGGGATGTCGTCAACAAAAATATATTCACTTCTCACTACTCCTTTTAGTCCAAGTTTTTTGTAGATCAATCTNCTCCAATTTTCGACAGTATTTTGCCAATTTTCTGGGAGGTCAGCAGGTGTAATTTCTTGAGATTTNCCTTCGTATTTAGCTGCGNAATCAAAAAAATCATTTTCGCTGATGATTTCTGTTAGCGGAAACACCTCAATAGTNTCGTTAAATTTTGCTACNCCTACNGAAACCTCTCTNCCNTCCAGAGCACTTTCAATCAAGAGTTGATGATCTTCTTTAAAAGCCTCCTTTATCGAGCCTTCAAGCTCATTAACTGAATTTACTTTATAAACTCCAAAACTACTGCCTGCTCTATTTGCTTTTACAAAGCAAGGTAAACCGACAGTTTTCTGAATTTTTTCNAGATCAATGGNATCTTCTNGATTGAGTTCAAAGAATTTTGCAGTGGGGACATCCCAAGCTCGAAGNACGTTNAGACAATCTCTTTTATTAAAGGTTAAAGCGGAGTTGTAGCTNTCTGAACTGGAAAATGGAATTTCCAAAAGCTCCCACAAGGCAGCCAATTGTCCGTTTTCACCNGGAGCACCGTGAACTGCGTTAAAAATCACATCGAGTTCAAAATTATTTTCTCNGTTGTTTAAAGTAAAATCACCTTTGGAAACTATGTATTTATTGTTNTGGTCGTCAACTGCAGTCCAATCCGATGAANCGATCNTTATNAGGTATGCTTCCCATAGATTGCGATCTAAGTTTGAGAAAACAGTTTTTCCACTTTGAATTGAAATATCATATTCAGAGCTGAAACCACCGCANACAACACCTACCTTTTTNTTGCTCATTTGCANNTTANCTATNTTACAAAGGTATAGCATTTCACAGCAACCCAAAAAACCTAGGTTTTATTATCTTTGACTAGATTTAAAATCATGAATTTTTTACGTTTTCTTTTCAGTAAGTCTTTCTACACACAGCTTATTTATTTGGGTTTGGGAGCANTGGGCTTATTTTGGGTAATTTCATTNACATTAAAGCTGATCACTCATCACCAAGAATATCTAGAAGTACCCAATTTAGAGGGTGTTGCTATCACAGCCCTCCCTTCCTTTATGGAGCAGCAAAACTTGCGNTTTGAAATCATTGATTCNACTCNATTTNTTCCTGATCTACCCCCACTATCCGTGATTGATCATTTACCCGGAGCTGGGAGTGAAGTAAAAAAGAACAGAAAAATTTACCTTACAGTAAANCCATCAGGTTATCGTCAAATTACCGTTCCAAATTTGATCCAAATCACTAAAAGAAATGCGGAATCCATAATCAATTCNGTCGGCTTCGAGTTGGGAGAAATTACATATAAAGACAATATTGGAAAGGACATGGTTTTAGAAATTGCACATAAAGGAAAAACGATTAGCCCAGGAGTCTTACTCCCAAAAACGAGTAAAATTGATTTAGTTTTGGGTAATGGAAAAAGATAACTTATCCTCGGAGCANCAAGTTCCAGATTCGGANATCCTTTACGAACACTATTCATTCAAAGCAGACCAGGGACAGTCNCCCTTAAGGGTAGACAAATTTTTGATGTNGCGGATTGAAAAAGTGACACGGAATAAGATTCAGCAAGCTGCTAAAGCAGGAAGTATTTATGTGGGCGGTCAAACTGTAAAATCAAATTACAAAGTCAAAGCAGGGGATGAGGTAAAGGTGCTTTTTGCACACCCACCCTATGAAAACCTNCTAACCGCTGANGCAATTGATTTGNATATTGTCTATGAAGATGAAACAGTGGTTGTACTTAACAAGCCTGCAGGTTTAGTTGTTCACCCCGGCCATGGAAATTATTCTGGAACACTGTTGAATGGTCTGTTGTATCACTTTGAACAATTACCCAAAAACAGTAACAATAGACCGGGTCTGGTTCATCGAATAGATAAGGAAACAAGCGGGCTATTAGTTGTGGCAAAAACAGAGGAAGCCATGACTCATCTCGCAAAGCAGTTTTTTGACAAAACTTCAGAGCGTAAGTATCTAGCCCTAGTATGGGGAGACTTTAAAGNAGAAGAGGGTACGGTTGAAGGGGCTATAGGTAGACATCCTAAGAACAGGCTTCAAATGACAGTATTTGACGATAACTCTCAGGGGAAAGAAGCAATTACTCATTTTAAGGTTATTGAACGTTTTGGTTATGTTACNCTTTTAGAATGTCAGTTAGAAACTGGTAGAACACATCAAATCAGGGCGCATATGAAACATATAGGTCATACTCTTTTTAACGATGCCCGTTACGGAGGCAACAAAATTCTTAAAGGAACCAGCTTTACCAAATACAAGCAGTTTGTTGAAAACTGTTTTGCACTGCTCCCGCGTCAAGCATTACATGCCAAGACCCTNGGATTTATTCACCCCTTAAGCGAAAAAAAAATGGAGTTTGATTCACCAATTCCAGCTGATTTGGAACAAACCCTCCAAAAATGGCGTCATTACGCTCGGCATAAGAATTNACAATAGTAATATTTAAAGCTTTAATTTAGTATTCTTGGAAAGGCTGATAAAAGCAATTACTTTTGAATAAAAGGAAAAATTAAAACATACGANTAGGAACTATGAAGCTATTAATTTCACCTGCCAAATCTCTTGAATTTGAAAAAGAACTTCCTCTTGAAAAAACAACAACTCCCGTTTTTNTTGAAGACGCTTCTTATATCAATTCCATTTTAAAGGAGCAATCAGTTGCGGATTTGAGTAAGCTGATGCANCTTTCAGAATCATTGGCCACCTTAAATTGGGANCGNAATCANGANTTTAAATCTCCTTCTACNAAATCAAGAGCAGCNGTTTTTGCTTTTAATGGAGATGTCTACACTGGCNTAGATGCNTNCTCTCTNTCNAANGAGAAAATGGAATCAATNCAAGANAAGCTTCGTATTNTATCNGGCTTGTACGGGATNTTAAAACCCTTNGATGAAATTCGTCCTTANAGACTTGAAATGGGAACTTCATTGAAGCTTGGNACNCANAAAAANCTTTATTCNTATTGGAAAACCAAGCTAACTGCTCANNTGAATGCTGAGTTGAAGNNNGGAGAATTAGTCGTNAATCTTGCAAGTAANGAGTATTTCAGTGCGCTTGATNCNNGNTCTATNCAGGCAGAAATNGTGACTCCACATTTNAAAGANTTTAAAAATGGAAAACTTAAAATAATTTCATTNTTTGCAAAAAAAGCNCGNGGAATGATGGTGCGTCACTTGATAGATCAGGATGCCTCNTCTATTGANGATATCAAAAGTTTTACAACTGCAGGTTATGCNTACAGTGAGGCTGAAACACTNGATGCTTTAAATCCNGTCTTTNTTCGCTAACTGCTAGTNGNCTTTCTTTTTTTAGANTTTTTTGGTCGTCNGACNCCATTACTTCCTTTGNTGATTTTNCCCCTNCGGGTTTTTTTGTCGCNTTTTCCCATGGTANANTGATTTGGTTACCNCTAAAATACAACATTTAGAAATTTTTTAGCTCAGCAGCTATACCCAAAATATTTTCTTTGTAGTAGGTGGAAATAAATTCAGCATTTAAATGTGTACTTCCTTCTAAGCCTTCGGTGATAAGAACCTTATTTAGGTCTAAAGAAGTATATGACTTTAGGAGAGAAATGGACAGTGGTGCGTAACTGTAATGCCACGGTTCATAATAAAACCCTTTTCTATTTGGATTTTTGGTGTAGGGCAAATAAAACCCAAACTTTTTAGCATTCTGATCCATCCATTTTTTGAGTTCTGTATAGGGCCCTTTATTGTGAAACTTTTCAGCCACTAAAACGTCTCCAACTTTCGGTTTTGATCCATCAATAATGTCTACATCTGTTCCCCAGTGATGTCTTGAGGTACCGGGAAGCGTAGAATATTCAATGATTTTTTTGATATTTTGTTCGGGGCTAAGTCCTTGAGCCTTATTGGCCTTGTATTTACGATTCCAAATGGCTTTTTGTCTATCATAGGACCGGTAGCCGGATACAATTTGCAATACAACTCCCTCTTTTTTAGCTGCCTTTTGCATTTTTTCAAATGCTTTTCCTGCTTTTTTAGCTAATGGAATAGTCTCTTTATGCATGAGGAGTTCACCCATGCCTAATAACATTTCTGTTGTATATGGACTTTTAGGAAATGCGTTTGCCCATAAAGGAGTGCTTGCCAGACCAAAAGAGGCAAAAAGAAAATTCCTACGATTCATCAATAATCCATTTTATAAAGCGTTGGTGAACTCCGATGGGTTTAATTTCAAAAGGAGTACCTAATACTTGAAATCCGTTATTCAAATATAATGTATTTGCATTGACTCTTGCATTGAGCCATACGTTTTGAATTGTTGAATCTTCCTTTAATTTTAAAAGAATATGCTTAATTAATTGACTGGCTATTTTTTTTCTTTGGTATTCAGGATGCACTGCCATGGCGCGAAGCTGAAAAGCAGTTTGATCTTTATAATCAGGGCAGTAATTGGGCATGGCACTTAAAACACCAACCAATCGACTTGAATTAAAGGCTCCTAGATGAATGGTTTGAGGATGATTGTCATTTTCTAGATGACAGCTGTCGTAGGGTTGTCCTTTTCTGAGTAGTGGATGGCGAAGTTCATAGGTTTGCTTTGCAAGAATTTCTTTTATTTGTATATCCATTATTAAAAAATTAACAACCAAATAAGGAGTTGTTTGTCTAGGTAAAACTATCTTTAAAAAATGAAAATTAATCTTTTTTTATGGGTTTCTCTGCTCATGTGTTCCCTCCTTTTGAGTCAGGAAAGAACACCAATTAAAGGAAAATTGCTTTACAAAAACACTGTTGTGGTTGCAGCCAATGTAGTCAACAATACTGCACAAACAAACACCATCACTGACAGTGAAGGTGAATTTGAAATTGAGGTAGCTGAAGGTGATGAGATTATTTTTTCATCTGTTCAATATCAAATTCGTGCGGTTACAATTACTCCTGAAATTTTGGCAAAAAATCGATTGGTAGTTGGCGTAACAGAAAACATCAATGAGCTTAGGGAAGTGGTAGTTACCACAGAAGATACTGAACGATTTTTGGATTTGAAAGAAGAAGAATTTAAAGGATTTGATTACGAGCAAGATAAATCAACTCGGGTAAACAATAAGCTTACGGACAACCGTGTTTTGACTCAAGGAATAGATTTTGTCAATATAGCCAAGTTGATTGTCAAAGCACTAAACTCAAAGTCTGAGGAAGAAAGAATGCGCTTGAAACCCAGCGAGGTATTGCCACAAGTTTTTGAAGACTCTTTTTTTGAAAATGATCTCAAACTTCAAAAAGATCAGGTAGTGGGCTTTCTAGAATATATTGATACACAAATGAAAACAAGTACTTTGTTAAAACAGAGTATGCAGTTTCAGCTTATAGATTATCTGGTCAACCAGAGCGAAACTTATAAAGAAACCTTAAAAGAATAAGATGTCTTTTGGTTTGCCCTTGACGATCTACCTCTTTTTATTATCCTTTTTGAATGGGATTCAAACAAATACCCATAAATTCTATGTGAGCACGACAACAGTAGAGTTTAAATCAGAAACGAAAACTATAGAAATTATTTCTCAGGTTTTTACTGACGATCTTGAGTCAGTTTTAATATTGAAAGACAGAGAGCTCACTTTGGATCCGGATTCGGACCAAGAGCGTATCGATGTGCTTATTGCCAAATATTTTAAGCAAAATCTTCAGTTATCATCCAAAGGAGAGCAATTAGATTATGTCTTCTTGGGGAAAGAATATAAAAATGATATAGCTAAGTGTTATATCGAATTGCAGTTAGCTGAAGTTCCGGATACTATTGAACTTTACAATGGCTTGTTTTTATCGCTTTTTAACGATCAACAGAATATTATCCACTTTAAAAATGCTGATCAGCGAAAGAGCTATTTACTTCATCAAAAAAAACCTCGTATTTCTTTGTCAATGACCGATTAATTTTAATAATTGAGTCCCAGTAGATTTGTATATTTAGACCAAAACAAATCAGTTAACATGAAAAGCAGTATTTATCAATGGAATTTTTCCGTCATTTTTCTTGTTTTAGGGTCATTTTTATTGAATGCCCAAACCCAACAAGGTCACACTAATAACAACAAGTTCAAGCAACTTTACGACCAATTTGCAGATCCAAATAGATATCACAACGCAACAGGAGCTCCCGGGGTAGATTATTTTCAGCAAAAGGTCGATTATGCAATGGACATTGAGTTGGATGATGAAAACAGTAGGTTGTATGGTGAGGAAACCATAACCTACACCAACAATTCTCCAGACCAATTGCCTTATTTGTGGATTCAATTGGACCAAAATATTCGCAAAAAAGATACCCCAGCTCTAGAAAAAAATGGGTCAGGTAATTCAGTTACTATGCGGCCTTCTTCATTTGTTAGTAATTACGTTAATGAGCCTTTTGATGGGGGCTTTAATATCGATTGGGTTAAAGATGAAAAAGGGAATCCACTTCCGTACAAAATCAATCAAACGATGATGCGAGTAGATCTTCCAAAGCCAATCTCCTCAGGAGGATCTTATGTTTTTAAAATCAAGTGGTGGTATAATATCAATAATCACGTTGAAGGTAGAGGACGTTCTGGTTACGAGTTTTTTGAGGAAGATGGCAATAAAGCCTATGTGATCGCACAGTTTTTTCCTAGGCTTTGCGTTTACAATGACGTTGAGGGCTGGCAAAATTACCAGTTTTGGGGCAATGGAGAGTTTGCTTTAGAATTTGGGGATTATAAGGTAAACATAACTGTACCTGCAGATCATATAATGGAGGCAACGGGAAGTCTACAAAATCCAAAAGAAGTATTGAATCGTGAAGAGTACAACCGATTTACCGCTTCTGAAAAGAGCTTTGACAAGCCTCTGCTGATTGTTACCGAAGAAGAGGCTCGAGAAAAAGAACAATCCTTTTCTAAAAAGAAGAGTACATGGAAATATTACGCTAAAAATGTAAGGGATTTTGGTTTTGCGACCTCGAGGAAATTTATTTGGGAACGGCAAGCGGTTGAGCTTGGAGCTCAAAAGGTCATGGCGGTTTCGCTTTATCCAAAGGAGGGAAATCCTTTGTGGGAAGAGTATTCTACAAAAGCCGTGGTACAAACTTTAAAAACCTATTCCAAGTTTACCTTTGACTATCCCTACCCAAAAGCTGTTTCAGTACATGCCAAAAATCAAGGTATGGAATACCCAATGATCTGTTGGAACTACGGCCGACCTGATGAAGACGGAAATTATTCAGACCGTACAAAATTTGGAATGATAAGTGTAATCATACATGAAGTAGGACACAACTTTTTTCCCATGATAGTCAATTCTGATGAGCGTCAATGGGGGTGGATGGACGAAGGTTTGGATACCTTTGTTCAGTATTTGACTGAGCAAGAATTTGGAGCTACATACCCTGAANCCATTCCAGGTTTTACTGCTTATCCGTCCAGAAGGGGTGCGCCTGAAAAAATAGTACCCTATATGGCAGGCGATCAAGAATATATTTCACCGATCATGTCCAACCCCGAAAACGTGTATCAACTCGGACCTAACGCCTATGCAAAGCCGGCAACTGCACTGAATATTTTAAGAGAAACAGTAATGGGTAGAGAGGCTTTTGATCATGCCTTTAAAACTTATGCNCANCGCTGGATGTTTAAACATCCTACTCCCGAAGACTTTTTTAGAACTATGGANGATGCTTCAGCCATTGATTTAGATTGGTTTTGGAGGGGGTGGTTTTACACTACTGATGTTGTAGATATTGGAGTTAAAGGTTTGAAAAAATATTATTTTTCTGATACCCCTGATCAAAAAGCTAAGGACCGTCTTGAGCAATACGGATTNGACTTAGAAGATCTGCCAGACATGGTTTTTAAAATTGATGAAGAGAGCGAGTCTTTTGATCCAAACGCTACAAGTGACAACCCTATTGGNGATTCNCAAATCCTTCAAGAATATCTAGAAGAAGAAGGATTGAATAGCAGTGAGATTCCCGCTTATTTTTACGAAGTGGAATTTGAAAAACCNGGTGGGTTGGTCATGCCANTTATTGTTGAATANGCCTANGCAGATGGCACTAAAGAACGGGTAACCTATCCTGTTCAGCTTTGGAGAAAAAACGATGCTAGCGTAAAGAAAATCATTGCTTCAGACAANNAGTTGGTTGGAGTAACAGTTGATCCAGACAATGAGACCGCTGATGTGAATACAGACAACAACAGTTGGCCTAGAAAGGAAACCCCTTCTGATTTTGATAAATTCAAAGAAAAAATTAAAGGTTAATGCCTAAAAAAACGGTTGAATCTCCTTTCGTTTTCAGCCGTTTTTTTATGAAACCTCCTATATTTGCTTAAAATCTAGAANATGCTTTTATTCATTAGTGGAGCTGAAATAGTTTTTGTGTTTTTTATTGTNTTGCTCGTTTTTGGAGCAGACAANATTCCCTCTATCGCGCGAACTTTAGCAAAAGGAATGACTCAAGTAAGACAGGCGACTAATGATATTAAAAGTGAGATTCAAAAAACAGTTGATTCAGATATTGAAAACCCTACTAAATCAATTGCAAGTGAGTTTAAAAAAGAGGTGGATGAGGTCAAAAAAGATTTTACAGACCTAGAAGATTCTATCCGCAGAGATTTATAATACCCTACTTAGTGTCAACCCGTCTCTTAGCGGGATCAAAGTTGTTTGCACCCTGTGATCACTTTTNAACTTATNGTTGTACTTTTTNAAGGCAGCAGTAGCGCGATCGTTAGGNTCTGCATTCCGAAGNACC
Source organism: Flavobacteriaceae bacterium TMED48 (assembly GCA_002167945.1). Classification (GTDB taxonomy): domain Bacteria; phylum Bacteroidota; class Bacteroidia; order Flavobacteriales; family Flavobacteriaceae; genus MS024-2A. The sequence goes on from NHDB01000026.1 coordinate 47,581, forward strand.
TTTCCNCTCCAGATAACATTGTCAGAGATAATCAAACCTCCTTTACGCATTTTAGGNAGTACTTNTTCAAAATAGGCATCGTAATTTTCTTTATCTGCATCGATAAAAACTAAATCATAAGGACCCTTTATTTGAGGNAANACGTCCATCGCTTTTCCCAAATGACTCTTTATTTTTGAGGTAAATGGACTTTTATTAAAATAGCGTTTTTGTATACTANCCAATTCTTCGTTGTGGTCAATGGTGTGTATCNTACCATTCGAAGTTAAGCCCTCNGCTAAACTTAANGTCGCATAGCCTGTATAAGTTCCAATTTCTACCACAGTTTTAGGTGCTATTAAATGAGATAGAAGACTTAGAAACCGCCCCTGCAATCTGCCGCTCATCATTCTTGGCTGAAGTACTTTTTGATGTGTTTCCTTTTCAAGTTCAATCAGAATTTCTGGAACTTGTTCACTATGGTTAGTAGCATATGAGAACCAATCCTCATCAATGCCTTCGGAAGGAAATGGAGTCTTATTCTTTTGGTCTAGCATATTCAAAGCGTTCTAATAGTGTGGGTAGTGCATAACCGTCTAGTCCATTAATACTGACTANTTCTCCCNTGTCCAACTGAACCCATCCATCAGTTCCTAATAGNTCTTCTTGAATATAGATGTGCTCNATCTGACCGATGATCAGTATGGTGTCGTTTTCNTCAATTAGATATTCGTTTACATAACTGCATCCCAACTGTATTGAAGCTCCTTTGACATAAGGAGCAACCCATCCCTNTTTTTTTTCAGCGCTAAGATTGGTTTGGTTAAACTCTGAAATCTCCTCAGGATATTTGGCTGAGGTGTGGTGTGCGTCTTCAATTTGAGATTTTGATATTGAATTAAGAGTAAATACTCCAGTTGATTTCATATTGGCGTGTGAATGTCTTGGAACTGTGGTAGGGCGTAGGATAAAGCCTATCAACGCTGGGTTGCTTCCAAGATGAACTACAGAGCTAAATACAGCGAGGTTATCTACTCCTATTGTAGAAGTCGTTCCTAAAAGATGTGCAGATTTATATCCTGTGACACTGTTGATTAGATTGAGACGATAAATTTTTGATAAGCTCTCAAGCTCTGATTTTTCTATATGATGCATGTTTTTTTTTCAAAGATAGCCAAAGATAAAACAGTCTTTGTCTAGCTGTTTGATTTCTGATCAAACTGAAGAACAAAATAAATGATGACGCTAACGGCTACAACTAAAAGGCCTATATAACTATAGTGATCGGATAGTTCTCCTGTAGAAAGAAAGCCTTTCAAAATCTCACCATCCAGTAAAGAAATGAATAGTGTTAAAGGAATTAGAAGCAGTAGAAAT
>NHDB01000027.1 GCA_002167945.1 Flavobacteriaceae bacterium TMED48
AAAGTGTTCAGCCCAATAAATACAAGGAGTTGAGGTTTTTAAAAAGTTCTAAAACGTCAAATAATAGTTGTACCCTCCCCAAGAATCGAACTTGGATCTAAAGTTTAGGAAACTCTTGTTCTATCCGTTGAACTAGGAGGGCATTTTAAAATTATTTATTACCCCTATTGTTACCACTATTAAAGAAAAAACACCTACAAATGAAATGTAAGTGTTTGATAATCAATGTGGAGAAGATGGGACTCGAACCCACGACCTCTTGACTGCCAGTCAAGCGCTCTAGCCAGCTGAGCTACATCCCCGTAAGTATGCAATTTAACCAATATTATTCTAAATGAATAGGTGAGGGTTATATAACGAGCCCTGTTTTTGCGCTAAAACAACAACAATTAGGAATCAAACTATAATCTTAGGCTATTTTACTATTTGAAAACAATATCTAAATCCTTGTTTAGTAACTATTTAACTTTGTATTCTTGTTTTGAATTGTAAACTATTGTTTATTATTTGTTTAGTTTTATTTATTGTCTAGTGGGGATGGAGTAATGATGCAGGATTTTAGATGATGGAAGTAACTTCATTATAAGCTCCCCACTTTTTANTCAAAACTACTGTTCGCCTTTCTTTTTATTTTCAAATTCTTCTTCTGTTANTTTATGNGAACCATCGCAAAGAATGGATTGGCTTCTACCACANCCGCAAATAGAAAACTTGNTNGGGTGATGCCGAATCGCAGATCCATCTTCATTNACTAATTGAACGGTTCCCTCTACTAACTTTATCTGTCCTCGTTCATTTCTATACAATTTGACCATTTNATTTTATTTTTTGAATTGCAAGCTAAATAAATCTTANAATANTTTAGCAACTTTTACCTCTGATTGTAANTTCAATTTTGANTTGGATGNCCTTTAGACCAATAATTAATTNTATCTGTCGTTAATAAAATACCNAACCTTGGGAACTCGTGAAAAAAAGAATTTTANTGTTTCTCGGAATTAGCTTTNTATGCGGATCCTTTTTGGGCTTTGCACAAGGAGGTGATTTACTTATTCAACAATACAATAGAGGTCCTCAGTTGGACAGCAACTNCTCAAAATGGTCCTTTCGACTAGGACCTCAACTAAACCGAATCAATACGGATCTGGGAACCACCACTCCTACCTTGANCTTTGGTGGTTTAGTTGAAATAGAATACCGATTTTCTAAAACAGTAGGTTTGGTCAGCGGTGCTCAATTTACCCCTATTAGCTATAGTTATATNGAAGCGGATTCTCTCGCTATAGATCNCTTAAAATACATCAGCTATCCNCTAATGNTCAGGCTACAACCTNCTTATAAACTGAGCTTTGGTTTGGGCATAATCTATCAAGCTTATTTAAGTGGACAAAAAGAGTTGGGTGAAGAGGACGCTAAATTGACAACTTCCTACACTGCCGGCATATTCAAAAACAGTATTGGTATGATTGGTCAGCTTTCATATCATTTAAACTCTCGATTCAATATTTTTGGAAATTACAGNTGGGTGAAAAGAACGAGTCCTCCTACTCAGGCGCAAACCAATAATACCGTTGGCTTTCAATTAGGCGTNAGCTATCTNTTTTTNAAAAGCAAGCAACGCCTCTAATTATTGCGCTGCTTTAGTAGTGATNTCTATTACCCCGTTTACCCCCTTTTCNCCATACTTTTTTTGTGCTGCCNCTCCTTTNAAAACGNTCATAGACTCAATACTGTCNGGATNGATNTCACTTAAANATTTATTNTCTTCAAGAANTTTACCNTCAAGTATGATAAGAGGCTGTTTNCCAGAATCAGTGACCACCTTGATATTCTTTTTGCTGCCTTCTTCAATCCAAATGGCTGNNGAATCAGATGGCGCTTTCTTAAAAAGAAATCCTTTTGGGGATTCATCCTTTCCAAAAAACATNATTTCATGTGATCCGTTTTCTCCCAAGTCAATCACTTTNCNTGANCCGATCATTTTNNGGTGAACTTCTTTTGGAGCAANAGGTTCCTGGGCAATTTCTTTAGGGCTTTCGTAAATTTTTACCACCAGACAAGAGCTGAAAATAAANGGAGAAAGCAGAAGCATTAAGAAAGGTTTCATAGTTTGGGTTTTTTACTAAAATAGNCGAAATATACTAATATTCAAATAGGGNTGTTGTTTTATCCGCTGGGTTGTGATATAAGAAGAGGCATAATTGAANAGGGTTCTAAATCTCCATTGAGAGNNTTGCCACATCACTCCCACTTGAACTGTAGATCTGAATCCTTCTGCCNTCAAAGGGTAAATAGAATTTGATTCAAAAAGGCTTCCGGATAAAGAATAATCGTGAATGTTNGCGGTCATCATTATCCCTGAAAAAAACGATAACCCTTGTTCCTGGATTTCTAGACGCTGTCCAAAAAATGGAAGCCCTTTAAGATTNCCCCANTGAAGACCAAATCGGGTTTTAAATGCAGTTCTAAAAGTCCCTAGNTGAATCCTGTTTTCTTGAACCCACTTTANACTCCCTTTTAGTCGTTTACCCCANTACAAGGCTGATTCAAAATTTANATGAAAGGATTGGGGAATCGAATACGCCCAGGTAAGTGGAGGCAGATTTAATATAAAAATGTGATAGGTGTTTTGCATAAATTTTGCAAAGGAAGCCTCTGCTCCTGTAGTACCCAATTGAATGCCCCATCCATAACCAAAATCCAAATGCTTAAAATACTCCTGCTCGTAGCCTATGTAAAGCCATCCATTGTATGGATAGTCAATCCGTTCAATATCATCGGTTAAACGTAATGAAGGCGTATTGATTTCTTGTCCTAAAGTCAAGTGTTTTGATATATATAGTGGATAATTTATTGAGTCTTTGTACTGCTTTTTTAAGGCTCCGTACTTTAAAAATATCCCGCTGCTGTAATAGCGATCTATTCCAAAATAAAGATCATTGTCCACACTTAAACCAGCATAACGCTGGCTCATCAGGGAGGTTGTTCCAAGTACAATAATGGTAAAAAATACAGCTCTAGAGATCAACAGCAACGAGCTAGTTCTTGTTTTTTAACACCAATAGGGGTACTGTACAGTAAAAATCCTTTTTATAAATCAAGTCAGGTTCCCACAGTTTTTCAAAAAATCCTCGCTCGCGTTTAAACGCAGCTAATAAGTCGGGTTTATTTGCTTGAAAGTGTTCCAGTACTCCTTGATAAATGGTTGCATTTTCAGAGTACAATAGCTGATCTGAACGCTGCATAAGCTCATCATTGAGTTGATGGTTTCGATTCGCAAAACCTGGAACTTTTACCAATAACAATTTTAATTTTGATTTGAATTTTTCTTGAATACTTGCCAGTGGACTTATAGTACTAGAAGCCTTTACCTCGCCCGTTTTAAAAGCTAATAATATTCTTTCTGGAGGGCTAAATGATTTGTCGAGCGGGGCAACTAATACTGGGATTTCTGTTCGCTTGATTACACTTCCCGCAATTCTACCAAGAAAAACTTCATTGTTAATTTCATTGTTTAGAGGTGCCGTAACAATCAAGTCCAAGCCAATCGTCTTGTCTAAATTTTTGATAGTACCTATAAAATCGCGTTCACTACTGACGATTTTAATTGGATTTCCCTTGGGCGAGGCCATGGAAACCATCGTTTTAATTCTTTTGATATTGTCTTCCTCAAAACGCGCATTGATGTTTGTCAAGCTTGCTTTAGNAGAGTGAACAGGATAAGCATCAATNACATAAATAGTGCTGTTAAAATGGGCTGCAAAATCAATGGCAAAAGCCAAGTTACTTTCAGCATGATCGGATGAACCTAGTGGGACGAGTATGTTCTGCATCAATTTTCTTTTTGTAAAATTACTAACTCTATTTGTACAACGCTTATTTTAGAGGAAAAAATTNAATGNTTCGAAAAGCAANGATTGCTGATCTCACCCNCATAAAAAAAATTACAGAGGCTTGTACCGCTGCTCTTNTTGATCAGGGAATNTATCAATGGAANTCANNATACCCCAGTTTAGCCGCCTTTAGAAAAGATATTGAAGAACAAAACTTATACGTTTATGAAAACAAAGGGGCTGTAATAGGGTGTATTATGTTCTCCCAAGAAAAAGATCCTCAATACGACAGCATCCATTGGCTTACAGACGACCATAAAAATCTATACATACACCGCTTAGCAGTACATCCCAATAGTCAAAAACAAGGGATTGCACGACAAATGATGGACTTTGCTGAAGCTTTTTCGATACGAGAAAAAATGATTTCCATTCGTTTGGACACCTTTAGTAAAAATCCAAGAAACATCCGTTTTTATAAAGCTAGAGGATATACCAAGCTCGGAGATGTTTACTTTATAAAGCAAAGTCAAGATCCTTTTCACTGTTTTGAAAAAGTAGTTAAAAGAATTTAGTTCACTACTTTTACCACTCCTATGGAAGCATACGTTACCCATTTTGAAAAAGAGCGAATCGGTTATCTAGAGTTTGGTAACCCTGCAGGCAATTCTTTGCCTTCCAGTCTTCTTATTGATTTAGAGAAACAACTGGAATTACTCTCCAACAATAAAAATATAAACGTTATTGTTATTCAAAGTGCTGGGGAAGGTGCTTTTTGCGGTGGCGCTTCACTTTCAGAAATGAAAACACTGACAAATTTAGAGCAGGCTACCGACTTTTTTATGGGTTTTGCAAATTTGATCAATCGTATCCGCTTGCTGGATAAGTTTGTAATCGTTAGAGTTCAAGGAAAAGTTGTCGGTGGAGGTGTAGGTCTCGTTGCCGCCTGTGATTATACCATTGCTTCGGAAACGGCTTCAGTCAAACTTTCTGAATTGTCCATAGGGATAGGACCCTATGTGATTGAACCCGCCATTTCCAGAAAGATAGGTAATACCGCATTTACACAACTCTCCTTAGACGCCCACGAATGGAAAACAGCGGTATGGGCAGAACAACAAGGTTTGTACACTGCAGTTTGCAAATCTGAGGAAGAACTCGATCAAAAAGTTTACAAAATGGCATCTCGCTTGGCCNGTTATCCTAAAAAAGCCAATCAAAACCTTCGAAAACTGCATTGGAAAGATACAGCCCATTGGGAACATACCCTCCCAAAAAATGCTGAAATCACTGCTGCTTTAGCTTTAGAAAAAGCAACACAAGATATTCTTAAAAAACTGTAATACAGATGAGTAATACAATTCGAATTACTAAAGAGTTTAAGTTTGAAACAGGTCACGCCCTATACGGCTACGACGGCTTGTGCAAAAACGTTCACGGACACAGCTATAAACTTTCCGTTACCGTTGTCGGAAAGCCCATTGAAGACCAATCTCACGTCAAATTTGGAATGGTAATGGACTTTAGCGANCTTAAAGNCATCGTCAATACNCTTATAGTAAAACCTTTTGATCACGCTACAGTTCTCAATACCAACTCCCCTCATAAAGAGTTGGCAGATTCTATGGAAAAAAGAGGNCATAAAATTATGCGTGTAGCTTACCAACCTACCAGTGANATGATGGTTGTAGATTTTGCGGAAAAGATTGCGAAAGAATTGCCTGAACATTTGAGTTTACATCANCTTATACTGAGAGAAACTGAAACTTCCTACGCTGCATGGTACGCTGCTGATCAATAAACTAATCCTCTAATTTTNGGCTGCCTAAAAGCCTAGTGCATCTAAATCTGCTTTNGGTTTGGGNTTTACAACAGCCCCCGCTTCGTCTAATTCTTCACATTCAATTGGAATGCTCAAAGCCTCTGGAGCCGTAAANTCTTCTACAGAAATTCCTAAGTCTGGATTTTCATATAAACTCTTCATATAGACCGCCCATATTGGCAAAGCCATAGTTGCTCCTTGCCCGAAAGCAATGTCTTTAAAATGAATCGCCCGGTCTTCACCTCCAACCCATACCCCAGTCGCTAAATTGGGAACCATACCCATAAACCACCCATCACTCTGATTTTGAGTAGTTCCTGTTTTTCCTGCTATTGGGTTTTCAAAAACATAAGGATAGCCCGTAACGNCCTTTTCGTATACATAGNTTGTTTTTTCNAATCCAGCATGACGCAATCGCGCACCTGAACCTGCTTTCGTTACCCCTTGCAATAGGTTTACGGTTACGTAAGCCGCTTCCTGGCTCAAAACGTCTTGAGTTTCAGGAACAACCTCGTACAATGCCCGACCATTTTTATCTTCTATACGGGTGATTACAACTGGTTTAACATAGATTCCTTGATTGGCAAAAGTACTGTAAGCCCCCACCATTTCAAATAAACTAATGTCTGGTGTTCCAAGGGCTATAGAGGGAACCGCAGGTAAACTTGAAGTAATTCCCATTTTACGCGCCAAGTTGATCACTGGTCGTGGCCCTACCAAATCCATTATCCGTGCACTGATGGTGTTAACTGAATTCGCCAATGCATTTTTAAGTGTTCGGGTTCTTCCGTATTTGTCTCCTGAATTTTTAGGACACCAAGCATCAATATTTCCGTGCTTCATCGGTTCAATACAATACAAGGCGTCTGGTAGTGAATCGCAAGGGGAAAATTTCAGCTGATCTATGGCAGTGGAATATAAAAACGGTTTAAAAGTTGATCCTATTTGTCTTCTTCCTTGTTTGACTTGATCGTATTGAAAATGCTTATAATTAAACCCGCCAACCCATGTTTTAATATGTCCTGACTGAGGCTCCATAGACATTAAAGATGCCCTTAAAAAATGCTTGTAATAACGGATTGAATCCATGGGGGTCATAATGGTATCTCTCTCCCCCTTCCAACTAAAAATTCTCATAGGAACTTTTTCGTAAAAAGAAGCCAAAATTTCAGACTCCTCAATCCCTGCTCGCTTCATTTTCCTCCAGCGCTCGGTACGGTAGGCTGTTCGCTCCATCAGCGTATCGATTTCTCCTTCCCTTAAGTCTAAAAAGGGAGCCGTGGGATTGGCTATTCTAGTGTTTTGTCTGAAAAATTCTTGCTGTAAATTTTTCATATGCGCATCTACAGCAGCTTCTCCCATAGCTTGCATCCGTGAATCTATGGTGGTAAAAATCCGAAGTCCATCCCGATAAAGCGAGTGCTTAGTCCCGTCTGGTTTTGGATTTTCCGCAATCCAGTCGTCCATAAACTCTTTGAGATAGGCTCTAAAATACGTCGCCAGTCCCTCCCGATGTGACTCAGGAGTATAGTTAATAATGATGGGCAGCTGAGACAGGGAGTCTTTTTCTTCTTGAGTAATTAGTTCGTTGCGAACCATCTGCTGAAACACAATATTTCTCCGCTCTTTGACTCGCTCCGGTCGGCGAATAGGATTATATAGGGAAGAGTTTTTTAACATCCCCACTAAGGTTGCTGATTCTTCAATGCTTAGGGTCTGTGGTGTTTTATTAAAAAAAATTTTTGCCGCAGAACGCACCCCATCGGCCTGATAGCCAAAGTCGTATTTATTTAAATAAAGAGACAGAATTTCGTTTTTGGTATACCGTTGCTCTAATTGCACCGCTATGACCCATTCTTGCGCTTTTTGAAGCACTGCCTTAATTTTATTCCGTGAGCGAACACCAACAAAAATCTGTCGTGAAAGCTGCTGAGTAATCGTACTTGCTCCTCCTCGTTTTCCTAGATAGGCAAATGCGCGAAGGGTTCCTTTCCAATCGATACCTGCATGCTCGTAAAAACGCTCATCTTCGGTAGCAATTAATGCTTGAACCATGTTTTGAGGCAGCTCTTCATAGGTGATGGGTGTTCGGTTGTCATCCAAATAGTATTTTCCTAAAATCTCACCATCAGATGAGATGATTTGAGTAGCGAGGTTTGTTCTAGGGTTTTCCAATTGTTGAAGATCGGGCATGGGTCCATACCACTCCAAAGCTGCTCCACCAAAAAGGAGAAATAAGCCAACTATACCCATAAAAAAGAGACGCCACATCCACTTGATGTAAATCTTATACGGCTCTTTTTTTGTCTTTTTTCTTTTTGCCATAAATCCTATTCTTGTGCTTCAATACTTACCCCTACCGAAACAATTCCTTTAAGGGCTTTTACACCTAAAGGCTCACCATTATTCCGCATTGCTTGAGATAGTTCAATCACCAGTGGCTTTTTAGAAGGTATCTCAACTCCCTCTTTCCACCATAGCTTACTTTCTTTTACCTCGGTAAAACCTTTCCCTAACCAACTGCCTTCTGGTGCTGCCATAGCGTACTCTAAAGTATCTTGAAGCACAAATTCATTTCCTGCTTTTAACGTACAGATTAAAAAAATATTAGTAAATGCATAAGAATTGTCATTCCGTAAACGAATATAAAAGTTGTAAGGTTTTTCTTCAAAAGAGGAATCACTCAAATCAAATACATAGGGGGTTGAAGCCATTCCCTCATTAGAGATTGACTGATAAGCACTGTATCCTGAACCATTACTGCAGGCTCCAAGCCCAAGCAAGAGTACAATCATCAGGCTGGTTTTATGCTTTTTTCCTAGGACCATTGCGATAATTCTTTTTTCTTTTTCTCCTAAAAGACTGCTTTCTTTTAGGCTGATCAAAACGGGTTAAACTGTCTTCTCCAATGCCGCTATCGAAGGTATTATTTTCTTTAATTCCAGCTTGCTCGGCGTATTCCTCTAATGAAGCAACGCTTGTTTTTGCTTTGTTTTTTTCGATGATGGTCTGTACTGCCTCTGCGCTAAGTTTGTGCCAAGTCATCCACTCATTTTTATAGGCATACCAAAGGACTCCTTTAAAAATATCCATCTTTTGAAATATTCCAATTCCTTTTTCAGTATGCAATTTGACTTCTGGCTTTGGAAATTTTTTGATTTCCGATCGGTAGGCATCCAGCTCGTAATTCAAACAACATTTCAATCGTCCACACTGTCCTGATAATTTTTGAGGGTTTAGTGATAGTTGTTGGTATCGAGCCGCTCCTGATGAAACCGATCTAAAGTCGGTAAGCCAGGTAGAACAACACAACTCTCTCCCACATGATCCGATTCCTCCTAAACGAGAAGCCTCCAATCGCAATCCAATTTGGCGCATCTCGATTCGAATTGAAAAGGCTTGTGCCATGTCTTTAATTAGCTGCCGAAAATCAACTCGCTGGTCTGCGGTATAATAAAAAGTTGCTTTTTTTCCGTCGGCCTGATATTCAACATCTGAAATTTTCATCTCCAGATCTAAAGCTATTGCCAGTTTTCGCGCTTCAACTTGAACTTGTGATTCTTTCTCCCTAAGCTCGTGCCACAAATTTATTTCGTGAGTATTTGCAAGACGAAGTATGCTTCCAATTTTCTCACTTTCCTCAGTAATTTTTTTTCTGGTCATCTGCATACGAACCAAAGGGCCAGCAAGAGTCACCCTGCCTAAATCGTATCCTCCATCCACCTTCGTAATGACCAAAGCCCCCGCTTGGGGGGTAAACTCTTTTGGAAATCGAAAAAATTCTTTTCTGCTGTTTTTAAAACGAACTTCTACAAAAGGACAGGCTTGCTGCCCCTCTGCAAGCTGCATATTTTCTAACCAATCGAAGACGGTTAATTTATTACAACTGTCACTTCCGCAAGTTCCATTACTTTTGCATCCCCGTGGGGTTCCATCACTTTCATTAGTGCAGTTGGAACAGCTCATCTATTGAATTTGACCTTAAAGATACAGGGATTTGAACGAATCATTAAATAATAAAATCTTAAATTAGTGTTTAAATTTCAAGACTTCCGACCGCCCCTTTTTGAATATCTTATTACTGTTATGCGTGCCTTTTCTGAGTGCTCTTTGTTTTTCTAAAGGAAGTGCAATAATTTCTTGACAAGCCGTTGAACAACATTGGTCCATTTTTTCTTGACAGGATTCACATTGAATAAACAAAAGGTGGCAAGCTTCATTAATACAGTTTACATGGGTGTCGCACGGAGCGCCACATTGATGGCATTGGGCGATGACCTCTTCTGAAATGCGTTCGCCGCGACGCTCGTCAAAAACAAAGTTTTTACCTACAAATTTATTTTCAATCCCTAGGGTTTTTACTTGACGGGCGTACTCAATAATTCCTCCCTCCAACTGATAAACTTTTTTAAAACCTTTGTGTTTAAAATATGCACTCGCCTTTTCACACCGAATTCCCCCTGTACAATACATCAATAGATTTTTGTCTTCTTTATGGTCAGATAAATCTTGTTCAATGATTGGAAGGGATTCTCTAAAAGTATCTACATCAGGGGTCACTGCTTTTTGGAAATGCCCGATTTCGCTTTCATAATGATTTCGCATATCCACACAGATGGTGTTTTTATCTTCCAATAAACTGTTGAATTCTAGGGCATTGACATGTTTGCCTTTTTGAGTAACATCAAAACTACTGTCCTCCAAACCATCAGCTACGATTTTGTCTCTCACTTTAATTGTAAGTTTTAAAAAAGACTTGTTGTCTTGTTCAACAGCTATATTTAGTCGGACATTTTCCAAAAAAGTAATGCTGTCTATTTGTGCTTTAAAAAGGCCAAAGTTTTTAGCGGGAACAGAGAGTTGGGCGTTAATCCCTTCGTGGGCCACATATATCCGCCCTAATACTTCCATTGGGTGCCATTGGATAAATAAATAATCCCGAAACAATTGTGGATTTCCAATCTGGGCGTATTGGTAAAAAGAGAGCGTAAGCCGGTCTTCACCAGCTTCTTCAATAAGCTGTGCGCGCTCATTCGCACTTAATTTGTTGTACAGTTGCATGCTATAAACGTATAAGTGAACAACAAAGGTAGGAAAAATGGTTCGTTGGAAGGAAAACGCTCTTAATAAGAGTAGTTATAAATAAAAGTGCTTAAAAAATTTTAATCATTCAATAAAAACTATTTCTTTTCTAGCAAAACTAATCAAGGTCTTTTGCTTTGATAAAGCTTCATAACCAATTATCCCGTCAATCTTGTGGTCATCATCTGTATTTAAATGAGAAATANCTCCAAAAATAGTTTCCGTATTTTTAAGTGTTTTCCCTNCAATAAATAACTTTTTAAGCTTCCCTNCGTTGACCTCCTTGNAGTTTTGATCCAGTCCTGAGAGCGTGTTTTTTTTTATCTTTTTTAATTCTCCTGAAACCCTNTGAAAAAATTTTACATCAATCAAATTTNCTTCAGCCCCTGTNTCTAAAGCAAAAGTNTAGTCGTTATTTCCAATACGAGCCTGAACAAGTGGAAGGTGGGAAGTCATTTNAAAAGGTACTACTGTTAGTTTTGAGTTGAATAAATNCTGCTTTTTGTATTCTTCATATTGCTCAGGTACAATTAATATNANCTCTTNGCTTTTATANTCAATCNATAAATCGTAATCTTTAANTAGTTCGTNTNCGATAAGTCCGCCAATTTGAATTCCTNGTTGCTTTTNTTCGATNTTTGAAAAATCTAAGGTTAAAATCTCTTGATTTTCCATTATCAGCCCACTAAAGTCNAGCTTTCCAATTCTATTGATGTCCAATCCCGATATAGATCCTCCAACACCCTTAGTAGATGAAATTTTCTTTTGGTTTAANGAATCNCCAGTCACAGTATAATTGTTGTTAAGAATCACTTTAGNAGAANCGCTNTCAAAAATAAAGACANGCTCCACATTANCTAAAAGTGCCTTTACAGCAATTAATTTTCCAACCANAAAAAACGNTATACTAATTCGCTTGTTCTTAGGCTTAATAACTGAGGCNTNTTCGTCCTCCATAACTTTGNCCTGAATGGTAAATAACTNTATTTTTNAAAGTAAATTTTGCTCATTAAAGACAAAAGTGGCATTTTTTTGTCCTCGTTCAGCATAAGTGAAAGAATAGGTCAAGACAAGTTTATTTTCCTCAAATNTTTGACTGNCCTCTTCGTAGGATTCAATANTNTCGCCTAATTGAGAAATAAGTTGACTTGCTACTAATTTTGCAATTTCCCCCTTATGACCAGCCATTTCAAAGTCGGCTGCTAAGTGAGATTCTATAGCCGTTTCAGATTCAGCATTGATGGCTTTAACCGTTTGGACTACAACCGCTCTACAAGAGTCAATATCTTGAGAAAAACCGATTTNTACATATAGAATAATAAAAAATAATGGGGCAAATGTTTTTCATAAGTAATNGGTTNAATTAAAAATATTAGTTCCTCTTTAAGACTCTGGGTATTCTACCCTGACGATTTCAGGGATATCATTTTGTTTCTCTAAAATATCCTTACATGAAAAGAGTATAAGGGAAAGCAGCGTTAATAGAATAATTTTAATAGATCCTTTTTGAGGAAAATTATAAGTTGAGTGTGTCTGTTAGGGTGAAGGTTTTGGGTTATTAAAAATGGGTTTAGGAAACTCAAAATTAAATTTCAAAAAAACAATTATTCAGGAAGGCGAAAACTAAGATAAACCTCGTCATCCTTTTGAAGCGATAAGGTTTTACGTAATATCGAATAGCTGTTAATTTGGCTAAGCGCTTGAGTATATTCCTGTTCTCGGGTCATCCGCTCTTGTTCACAGCCTTTTTCAGTAAATGCAATCTCCTCAAAACTTATACTACTGCCCCTAACACTGTATTTTCCTCCCCCTCCGTTACAGGCTGTTATAATCTCAACAGTTCCATCGGCGGAAAAGGTGATTCCTGTTCCTTCATCCAAAATCGAAGAACTTATCGCATTCTCTGTTCGTATAGACGTTAACTCCCAAACATTTACTAAATCCGCATTATCAGGGCGAATCAGGCTAAGAGCAAGCTCAGCTGAGGAATTGAATAATCTCGCTTTGTTTTCTATCACCTCATAAGTCAGCGTTGCGCCATCTAAAATTGTGGCTAACTCTTGCTCACGATCCCCTTCCGCTTCTGGGCAAGCAATCAAAGTAGTGGCAATCATCGAAAATATCAAGGTGTTTTCTTCTATACTAACTGCTCCAAAAAGGGTATTACATCCGGCAGAAATAGAAACGTTTTCTTCATCAAAAAACAATGTCCCTCCTCCTTCAATATCCCAATCCCCTAATATCGTCTCTGGATAAATAGCATCGTCCGCTAAACCCTTGTCTGTACATCCAAAACCAAAAAGGCCTAGAAAAATAAACGACATTAAAAAAAATAGGTTGCGCATCCTTTTTGAGTTAACATTATGGTTGTTAAACCAAAAACAGTGCCACTGAAGTCTTTACATCCTAAAACTTTTGCAATCCCTTCTTTATTCTAAGTGGGCTTTTTTTGATCCTACTAATATCAGCTCTGTTTGACGTCCATTGACATATCGAAACCCTTCTGATCCATAAAATCCTGGCTCTTCAAGCATCACGCGAATGTCTTTTCCCCACTCTTCCAGATACACTTTTGCATTGAGCTCAATAGCATAGACGGTATTTTCGTATAAAGGATGATCGCCAGAGCCAGGCACGCCCTCTTGGGCATCCCACATCCCAAAAGTTGTCCCTGCTGAATGTCCGAACAAACCAAGGGGATGGGTATAAATTTGTGGGCGTAGGCCTGCTGCTTTACTGTCAACAATAGCCATACGCAAGCTTTCATTTCCAGTTCTACCGGTTTTAAAATTATTCGTCAAATGATCCTGAACTGCATTCGCTTGAACTAAAGCTTCTTTTAAATAATCAGGAGCCTCCGTCTCTTCGGGCTTTAATACATAAGCCAATTCTTGACAATCAGTATTTAGAGTCAAATAACTGATTCCAAAATCACAGTGTACCAAATCCCCAGGAAGAATGATGTCAAATTTTGATTTACCGTCAAAGGCATATAAATCACTTTTTCCCGTACGTTGTACATCTACTGTTGGGTGAAACCATGTGTCTAATCCCAATGAAGTTACTTTTTCCCTCATCCACCATACTANGTCTTCAGTTGTGGTAACCCCTGGGGTGATGACCTGAGTGGAAAATGCTTCTNCNATAATGTTATGAGTGATTTNGGTCAGTTGACTAAATAAAGTCATTTCTCTTNGAGTTCGTGTTTCAATCCAACGAACCGCTANAGTCTCGGCCGAAACAACACGGTTTTGTAAACGCTTAGGCAAGGCCTTCATCATACCGTCATAATCTGTTTTTACCAGCCCNTCTGCCAAGCCATAATGCTCAGAAATATTAACTCCAATTCGAGTAGGGTTTTGGGATTTGATGTNATCTGCTAATGCTTTCCATTGGTCGGGTTCTTCTTCTTTGTTCCAAANGGAACGGATGTTTTTTCCAAAATTATAACGGGTAATNGCTACCGCATCTACCCCCTCATCTGTCTTTGAAAAAACTAAAATTGTTCTTCGCCTNGCGTTNAGCCANGTNGGAGGTAAAAGTGTTTTNACTACNGGATCTTCNTTGTACTCTCGGGTAATNAGNACCCAAAGGTCAATNTTCTGCTCTTGCATNAATTTTGGAAGNAGCTTTTCAATTCGCTCTTTTTGAATTTCATCNATCANTTGNGCGCGTTCNCGTANTGGTAAAATATGTTGGCCAAAAATAGANGTGGAGAGCAAACANAACAGTANGATATAGTTNTTCATAATGNNTNAATNTGTGTCATNTAAANTTACGAAAAATTGTTAATAATGCAGNGATTTCCTNCTTGGAAGCCAAAAGAAGAAACTGTACATTAGCCAAAAAGAGTGTCATGGCAGATCAGAAAAATGCAAAATTGAAAGCGCTACAACTTACCCTNGATAAGTTGGATAAAACNTANGGAAAAGGTGCCGTAATGAAAATGGGNGATGAAGCCNTAGAAGAGGTAGAAGCCATTCCTTCNGGTTCNATCGGATTAGATATTGCCTTAGGTGTT
This sequence comes from Flavobacteriaceae bacterium TMED48, assembly GCA_002167945.1. GTDB lineage: Bacteria > Bacteroidota > Bacteroidia > Flavobacteriales > Flavobacteriaceae > MS024-2A. Next base: position 14,759 of record NHDB01000027.1, read on the forward strand.
GGAGGTTATCCNCGNGGTNGAGTTATTGAAATCTANGGNCCTGANTCNTCAGGNAAAACAACCCTTACCCTTCATGCCATTGCAGAATGCCAAAAACAAGGAGGTATTGCTGCCTTTATAGATGCTGAACACGCTTTTGATCGTTTTTATGCTGAAAAGTTAGGTGTAGATGTTGGTGAACTCATCATCTCCCAACCCGATCATGGAGAACAAGCACTTGAAATTGCAGACAACCTCATCCGATCGGGTGCTATTGACATCGTGGTGATTGACTCTGTTGCTGCGCTTACTCCAAAAAGTGAAATCGAAGGAGAAATGGGTGATTCTAAAATGGGGTTGCACGCTCGCTTAATGTCTCAAGCCCTACGTAAATTAACAGCCTCTATCAGTAAAACCAATTGTACTGTTTTCTTCATCAACCAGTTGAGAGAAAAGATTGGTGTAATGTTTGGAAATCCTGAAACTACTACTGGAGGAAATGCTTTAAAGTTTTATGCCTCTGTACGTCTCGATATTCGTCGCTCTACGCAAATTAAGAGTACTGAGTCCGAAGTTTTAGGAAATAAGACTCGGGTGAAGGTAGTTAAAAATAAAGTTGCTCCCCCGTTTCGAACAACTGAATTTGATATCATGTACGGAGAAGGAATTTCTAAAATAGGAGAGATCATTGACTTAGGTGTCAACTACGAAATCATTAAGAAGAGCGGATCTTGGTTTAGCTATGGCGAGACCAAAATTGGCCAAGGGCGCGATGCAGTAAAAAACCTATTGCTTGACAACCCCGAATTGATGGAGGAGTTGGAACAAAANATTATGGAAACGCTAAAAGCGGTTAACCACTAAGCGGATTTCTTTTTCCAAACCTCAATTGCTTCAACAGCCTTCCCTTGAGGGTCNTTTTCCAAAGTAGTCTTTATCTGTTTGTGNAGCTTTTTTTGTAAAATTTCTACAGCTTGAGACTGAANCTCATCTACTGANACAACATTCAGTGNCTTTGCTCTTAAACTCCCAGGATAACCATGTGTNGTGTACCAAGGAAATTTGCGCTTACNGTCCAAAAAGACTAGAGGTAAAATTGGAAGTTTGTGTTCTTGGGCTAATTTAAAAGCTCCTTTTTTAAATGGGTTGAGTAGTATGGTTTCATCCAAATACTCTTTTTCAGGGAAAATACATANGCTGTAGCCTTTTTGAATCACTTTTTGNGCGNGTTCATATACCGCAAACCTACTTGATGATGAGGAGCGGTCAACCATAATTGCCGCCCTCTTATANAGGTAACCAAAAATGGGAATCTTAACCAACTCTTTTTTACCTACAAAGACAAAAGGCGTTTTNCGCATACGCAACATCAACATAATGTCCATATAACTACTNTGGTTTGCTATNAGCATNTAGCTCTGGTCCTCTGNNGGNAAGTCATTGACTTTATTAACCCAAAAGCCTGTTCCAAACAATACAAAACGAGCCCAAATATTGCGTGCAATCCAAAAAAAATAACGATATCCGTTGGGTAGTAAAAGCAAAAATGCCAANGGNAAAAAAAGAAGTACTACAGGAAATGCCGCAAGAGNATAAAACCAAATNCGCCAGAGAATTAAAAGTGCTTTTTTCACCAGACAAATATATTNATTTCCAAGCGTTTACTCTTAAAAATAATGTGCAGCTGTTGCGCTCCACCNTCAGGAAGCTTACCTTTGTGGAAAATAGGTTAAATGGCTAGAATTTTAACAGGGGTACAATCTACGGGGACTCCTCATTTAGGAAATTTGTTNGGAGCTGTACTTCCTGCGATTGAAATGTCAAAAGCCAGTCAAGACGATTCTTTCTTATTTATCGCTGACTTGCACTCTTTAACCCAAATAAAAAACGGTGAAGTACTTCGCGAGAATACTTTTGCGACTGCAGCTACTTGGCTAGCTTGTGGACTAGACATTGAAAAAACTCATTTTTACCGTCAAAGCGATGTNAGCGAAGTAACCGAACTTGCATGGTATCTNAATTGCTTTTTNCCTTATCAAAGACTTACCCTTGCTCATTCTTTTAAAGATAAATCAGAGCAGTTGTCAGATATCAATGCTGGGCTTTTTTCTTATCCAATGCTGATGGCGGCAGACATATTACTTTACNNTGCTGAAATTGTTCCAGTCGGAAAAGATCAACTACAGCATTTGGAAATNACCCGCGATGTGGCCTCTCGATTCAACCATCAAATGGGAGAAACTTTTGTTATTCCTCAAGCAAAAATTCAAGAGCATACCCAATACATTCCCGGTACTGATGGTCAGAAAATGAGTAAGTCGAGAAACAACACCATTAATGTGTTTTTACCTGAGAAAAAACTGCGTAAGCAAATCATGGGGATTCAAACCGATAGCNCCCCTCTTGAAGAACCNAAAGATCCTGATAACTGTAATGTNTTTNAACTCTATAAATTAATCGCTCCTGCTTCATCTGNNCNAGCTTTACGAGAAAAATACCTCGCTGGAGGAATGGGTTACGGNTATGCCAAACAAACGCTTTTTGAATTAATACTTGAGCGCTTTGAAAAGGAACGCACTCAATTTGAATACTACTNCCAACATCCTGAAGAAGTCCATATAGCTCTTGCCAAAGGTGCTGAAAAAGCGAGAAAAGTGGCACACGAAGTACTGTTNAGGGTCCGAGATAAGGTTGGCTATTAGATCCACTCAAATTGTTTTCCTGGTAAGGCACGGATCAAGCCTCTCATTTCCATTTGCATTAGTTGTGNAGCAGTAGNACTTACCTTCCATCCCAGTTCCAAGGCNAGCTCATCAAGGGGAACTTTTGTTTTTTGAGACAGTATGCTATAAACCTTTTGCTCCTCTTCGTNTAAAGACNTAAATAAGGCTTTTTGAATTCCAGGTTTTATCTGTTCNTCTGTCTTCCANCCCAAGGCGTGTATCAATTGTTTTGGATCGGAGAGCAACTGTGCTTTGTGCTGAAAAATANNTTGATGACAGCCTTCGCTTTTGATTTCTGNTGGTCTTCCTGGTACCGCAAAAAGTTCCCNTCCATAACGGTGTGCNAGATTTGCCGTATTCATGCTCCCTCCTGCTACTCCAGANTCGATTACTACGGTAGCNTGAGCCATCNCGGCTATTAGTCGATTTCGCTGTGGAAAATTTTCTCTTCTAAATGGCNNATTTGNAAGAAAATCTGTCAATNAACATCCTTGCTTTCTAATTGCTTGAGTAAATTTACTNTGCTCAGCGGGATAGATCCGTTCTAAACCATGTGCGAGGCAAGCAACTGTTTGTAAACCCTGCTCTATGGCTTTTCGATGAGCAATGATATCTATTCCTCNAGCCATNCCAGAACAGATTATTGGATTANACGGCTTAAGACTTTCGACCAAGGCGTTACAAAATGCTTTNCCCTGAGGGCTGTGCTGTCTGGTTCCTACGATACTGATTAANCTTCTATTCTCAAAGTTTAGNNNACCCTGATAAAAAAGTACTAAAGGGGNGTCAGCACAAAACGAAAGNGGTTTGGGGTAGGCAGGGGTGCCAAAAAATACCGTTTTAAGACCAAGTCGTTCTATCGCATTTAGATCAGCTTGNACTTTGCTGCGATAAGATTTCCATTGGGCAAGTTCCTTACAAAGCCNTTCTCCTAAANCTTCTACCTCCATCCAATCCTTAAAAGAAGCACTAAAAANAGCTTCTGCAGAGCCNAAATGTNAAACAAGCTTAACAGAACNATGCAATCCCATCCCGGNAAGCGATTGAAGGANTAAACAGGNTTCTAAGCGTTTCATGACTTGGGNTTGAGANGCTAAGATACAAATCCTTAAATTGATTTATCAATTGAANAATATAACNTTATTTTACTACTTTTGANTGAAATGCAATTAACGCGCTACATCCAAGAATTACTTTACCAACACGAATGTGTGACCATCCCTTATTTTGGAGCTTTTCTCACACGCTCTTTTGAAGCTCGAGTAAGTGAAAGTGGGACTTTTTCNCCCCCCCGTAAAGAAGTTAATTTTAACCAACTCCTCACAGCAAATGACGGAGTATTNGCNCATTATTACGCCCAAAAAGAAGCCGTTTCCTACGAACAAGCATTGCGCCTTATTGAAAAGGAGGTAAGCAGTTGGAAACGTCGACTTCAAACNCAAACCCTTCGTTTCCCNGGGGTAGGTGAAATTCGACTTAACANGGNACNAAGAATAGAATTTGTCCCNTGGGGAAAAGTTAATTTCGATCTGAATTCATTTGGATTGTCCTCTTTTCAAAGAAGTCCCTTAAATAAAACTANNACACTNAATATTATGGAAAATTCAAACAAAGAAGATTTGATGTTTACCCCAGAGAAAAAGGAAGCTACATCGAAAAAATCTCCTGNATTACGCTACGCTGCTATAGGNTTGATCGGTGTTGCTTTANTATCAGCCGCTTNTTATTTTAGCGATCAATACGTTACTCAAGAGCGTATACTCGCTCAAGAAAAGGCACAACAACAAATTGAAAAAAATGTTCAAGAAGCAACTTTNGACCTNGGTAGGCTTAATGCTGTAGAAGTAAATGTCGCTGCCACATCTGCANTTATTACTCCCGATCAGACCTATTATAGNGTTATTGCAGGGTCATTTCGATCGATTGATAATGCTGAAAAAAAGGTGAGCCAGCTTATCGATGAAGGTTATCCTGCAGAACTAGCACAGGCNAATCCTGANGGATTGTACCGTGTTGCNTATGGAAGGTATGATACCAAAAAAGAAGCCATCAACATGCTTTATTTTTTAAAGTATACNTTGGAAGAAGACGCTTGGTACCTGGAAGAGAAATAGGTCACATCTGATANATCCAACCTTTTGGATTGAGCACCTTNACGTTNTTAAAAATACTAAACTGAATTTCTGTTTTTCCTGTCTGCTGGTTAGTAAACACCTCTCCAATTGCCTCTTTAGCCTTTACTTTATCNCCCTTTTTAACNTAGAGTTTTCCTAGATTTTTATACACCGTAATGTAATTCCCATGACGAATTAATACTGATGGATTNCTCCCTTTAAAAGTAACTACAGACATTACTTCTCCTTCAAAAACTGCTCTAACCTGAGTTGCAGGGNCTGTCGCTATGGTAACNCCATTGCTTTGAATCGTAGTNGTTTTCACTACAGNATGCCGTTGGCGACCGAATCCTTGTGTGACTACTCCTTTNTCTAAAGGCCAGGGTAATCTTCCTCTATTGGCTTCAAAGTTAGCTGCTATTAACTTAGCTTCAGGTGTCAATTCNAAAGTTTTCTTCCCTGTTTTTCCNGCNGCTTTATTGGAAGCNGCAATTGCTGCTCTTATCAAGCGGTCAATTTCTTTGTCAATCGCCCTTGCTTCTTTTTCTTTTTTCGAAATCTGAGCTGCTAAANTGCGTTCTTTACGCCTCAGACTTTTGATCAAATTTTCTTGAACGTTTCGCTCTTCTTTGAGTTGTTCCTGAACAGCCTTATTCTCCTCAACCAAAACGAGCTTTTTAGACTTTTCTTCGATCAATGCTTTGTTTAGTTCTTGCAAAAGTTGNGTTTTCTCTGCAATGGCTAAACCCTGTTTTCTTCTGTACTGAGTGTATTGTTTTAAATATTGAATTCTTTTGTAGGCTTGTAAAAAGTTTTCTGAAGAAAACAAGAACATCAAGCGATTCTGGAGGGATTTGCTTGTATAAGAGTTTTGNATCATTTTGGCGTAATCCGCTTTNAGTACTTCTAATTCTTTTCGCTGATTACTGATATTCCTTTCGTTTANGTTAATTTTTCGAGTCAGTAAATTTACTTGAGCATTCGTTACTTTAATCAATTCTTNTCTTACGCTAAGTTTGACTTGTAAGTCTTCCACCTCTGTNACTACATTTTTTCNTGTTTTTTTGCTTGAGAAGAGTAACTCATTAATTTGTTTTATTTCATTCTTTAAGCGAACACGCTGAGCCTCTANTTCTTGTTGTCGCTTTGTTGTGGATTGGCTCAANACCGCTCCCGTCCCGATCCAAAAAAGCACCAAGAAGAGAAGTGTACGGCTCATTAAAATGAAAGTTG
>NHDB01000028.1 GCA_002167945.1 Flavobacteriaceae bacterium TMED48
GTGCCACCTGTGTTGGTAGCAGTGATTGTGTAGGATGCGCTAGAGGTTACTGCAGTCGGCGTTCCGCTGATTGCGCCTGTTGAGGTGTCGAGAGAGAGACCTGCTGGCAAGGTCGGTGAAACGGAATAGGACGTGATTGTTCCGCCGTTTGCAGTTGGAGTCACTGTCGTCATTGCTGTTCCCTTGGTCAATGTGAACGTGTTTGGACTGTAGGTAAAATCTGTAGGAGCAGCATCATTGACAACAATCGTGAGAGCAACAGTATCGGTACCACCTGTATTCGTTGCTGAAACGGTGTAGGATGCGGATGAGGTAATCCCAGTCGGCGTTCCCCAAATCGTTCCGTTGCTCGTTTCAAACGTCAATCCTGATGGAAGCGATGGAGAAATCGACCATGTGACGACTGCTCCACCGGTGACTGTTGGAGTAGACGAGGTCATGGCAACGTCTTTTGTCAAGGTGTACGATGTTGATGAGTAAGTTATGACCGGAAGTGCGTCATTGACGACAATCGTTACCTCTGTCGTATCGCTACCACCGCTGTTGGTTGCGGTGATGGTGTAGATCGCAGAAGAAGTGATTGCAGTCGGCGTTCCGCTAATGTCACCTGTTGAGGTGTCAAGAGAAATTCCCGCTGGGAGCGTAGGTGAAACCGACCATGAAACAACCTGCCCCGTACCGTAAAGCGTTGGGCTTGCTGTCGACATTGCATTACCTTTGGTCAACGTGTACGAACTCGGAGAGTAACCAATCAGAGGTTGGACATCGTTCACGACAATCGTGACCGATGCAGTATCGGTACCACCTGTATTTGTTGCCGTAACCGTGTATGAAGCCGAGGATGTGACCGTTGTTGGCGTCCCTGAGATCGCTCCTGTCGTACTGGACAAGGTGAGGCCAGATGGCAGCGAGGGAGAGACAGACCAGGATATGACAACACCACCGCTCGAAGTAGGTGAAACCGTTGACATGGCGGTGCCCTTTGTCAATGCAGGTATTGTGGAATAGCTGATGATCGGGGCAATGTCGTTGACCTGAATTGTGATTGTTGTAGAGACGCTACCTCCAGTGTTCGTACCTGTGATTGTGTACGTTGCTTGAGACGTAACTGCAGTTGGCGTTCCACTGAGTGCACCATCAGAAGATGCAATGGAAAGACCTGCTGGGAGGGACGGGGATACCGACCAAGTGGTAACGGTACCACCGGTCGTAGCAGGAGTTGTTGTGGTCATCGTGGTGCCTTTCGTTAGCGTGAAGGAACTTGGGCTGTATGTAATGGATGTTGGAGCAACGTCGTTAATGACGATAGTGAGGGTCGCTGTATCCGTACCGGCGGTGTTGGTTGCGGTGACGGTGTACGACGCTGAAGAAGCAACTGCAGTTGGCGTTCCGCTAATGGTTCCGTTCGCAGTGTTCAAGGTCAATCCTGAAGGAAGTGAAGGGGAAACAGAGTAAGAATCAACGGTACCCGCATAGATTGTTGGGGAAACTGGAGTCATAGCCGTACCAACAGATTCCGTGAATGTGTTCGGGGAATACACGATGACTGGCAACGGTTCGTTGACTGTAATGGTGACAGTCGCCGTGTCGTAACCGTTCGAGTTACTTGCATTGACCGTGTAGGCTGTTTGCGAAGAGAGAGCGGTTGGTGTTCCAGAAATAGCCCCTGTTGATGATGACAAGGAAAGACCTGCTGGTAGGGAAGGAGAGATCGACCAAGTTGTTACGGTTCCAGTGACAGTTGGCGTAACCGTGTTCATTGCTGTTCCTTGTGTCAAGGAAAACGTGTTTGGAGAATACGAAATTGTAGGCGCTGATCGTCCAGATGTTGCACTTGGAGCCTGAGGAAGCGATGCGAGTTCGGTCGCAGTTTCCTCTTCATCAAACCAATTGATTGGATTCATCATGGTGAAATCCCATTCAAAGGAATCGTACGAAATCATGAAACTAAGGCCACTTGACTCTTCTTCAGACGGCTGGGTCGCAGGGGAAGTCTGTACTACCCCTGCCGATAGCGACATTGTAATCATCAACACAACCAAAAACAGTGATTTGAACACCATTGATTGGGATTTTTGGTATAGTGCAAACTGAGCCATGAACTCCGTCGGGAGGTCCTTATAGTTAATTGATACCCTTTTATCAACGGTTTTTATTATAAAATCCTCCGGTTTGGGGTTGAGCCGATTTAAATAAGATTCTCCCGATATAATCGCCCTTCCCGGGTACCACAAGTGATACTACTGGCTCTCAAACGGATGTTAGTTTGAATCAAATTCTTTGGCTTGCCTTGCCCATTCATCGCGCTTAACTCGGCCCGGGAAGAACTCGATAGCAACGTTGACTTCTTCTTCAATTTCAGAGGTCATGTTGGCCAACTGGCTGAACTTGTAGATTCCAAGCGCATTCAACTTCTCAGCAATGAACGGCCCAATACCCTTGATCTTCTGCAAATCATCGGCTTCAGATGCACTTGCAACACCAAGAATTCCAAAGTCAATACCTTCAGCTTTCTGAGCAATACGTTCCAATTCTTCAGCTTGCTTGAGTGCCTTCTCGTCGAGTTTGACATCCTCACCGAGCAGAATCTTCGCCTGAGCAACCCATTGATCTCGCTTGACGCGACCTGGGAAGAACTCGATGGCTTCGTTGACTTGCTTCTCGAGTTTCGCATTCATGTTGGCGAGTTGACGGTAGGTTGTGATTCCAAGCGCATTCAACTTCTCTTCCAAGAACGGTCCAATGCCCTTGATGACTTGCAAGTCGTCCTTAACCATAACGACGGATGCAACCCCAAAGACACGCGTCACGCCAGTGACACCGGTCAAGACGTTTCCATCCTTACCTGTCCAAGAGATGAGTGTGCTTCCCTTCGAATCGGTGATTGCAGCAGATCCACTGTCAGCGAATTCTGAGGCATTTCCAACTTCGAGAGTCTTCGCACCCTTCTTGACTTCGGATTTCAGTTCGGTTGAAGTTGCTTCTCCAATGACCTTGAAATCAATGGATTTTGCACGTTTCTTCACACGTTGAAGTTCCTCTTGCTTCTTGGCTTCCTTCGTAGCAGCTGGCTTCTTCTCAGCCTTCTTCTTGGCTTCAGCCTCAGCCTTTGCTTTCGCTTCTGCTTCCTTAGCAGCCTTCTCTTCAGCAGCCTTGGCTTCGGCTCCGGCCTTCTTCTTGGCTTCTTCCTCTTCCTTGGCTTTCTTCGCAGCGGCAGCGGCAGCAGCCTTTTCGTCAGCCTTTGCTTTCGCTTCTGCTTCCTTAGCAGCCTCTTCTTCAGCAGCCTTGGCATCAGCCTCAGCCTTTGCTTTCGCTTCTGCTTCTTCGGCCTCTTTCGCAGCCTTTTCTTCAGCAGCAGCGGCCTTCTTGGCAGCAGCCTCTTCCTTCTTCTTGGCAGCGGCGTCTTCCTTTTCCTTCTTGGCAAGAGCAGCAGCAGCTGCCTTTTCCTCAGCCTTTGCCTTCTTTTCTGCTTCCTTAGCAGCCTTCTCTTCAGCAGCCTTCTCTTCAGCTTCAGCCTTGGCTTTCTCTTCAGCTTCCTTGGCTTCGACTTCTGCCTTGGCCTTTTCTTCGGCTTCCTTGGCTTCCTTTTCGGCCTTTTCAGCAGCTTCTTGCTCCTTTCGGATTTGATTCATCTTGCGCTTGTCTTCTTTGACCTCAACCGTCCAAGACAGGTAGACTGATGCCTTTCCGAGTTTGAGTAGACCGTCGTACGTGCCACCTGGATAGGTTGGATCATCGCTGTCATCAAAGACGAAGCGGAGTCGGAGACGTCCTTCATCATCGGCTTCAAGATTGAAACCTGGTTCTTCGGTGCTTCCATCGACTTCGTACATGCGGAATCGCTTGTCGTTGGCTGATTCTGCCAAGTCGAGCAGATTCACAAGAATCTCTGGAGACATGTTGATGATGCTAATGGTCTCCTTGGCCTCAACCGTACTTCCTGCCTTCAACGCCTTGATAGGTTTGAGAACGAACGGATCGTCTTTGGTTCCAGCCCCTGAGAGGAACGCTGGGTCAGAGGTTGTGTTCTCTGGTTCAGGACCCATCAGGATAACCTTGTCTTTGAACAGGAGGCCCAACAAGAGCAATGCCANCAACAAGATGAAGCAGAACGGTATGAGACACATNAGGAAGCCATTACNNNCATCGCTGTCATCGTCAGCNTACTTGCCTTCGATACAGTTTCCATCCTCATCAACGCTCGGGACGCTGGTTTGATCCACTGGATCGCTACCACACTTGAGTTCAATCTCGTCAAGGTGACCATCGTTATCATCGTCCAAGTCCGTTTCAAGGCCTGTAAGCGATGGCTCGTCTGGCAATNGGTCGCCATCCGTATCGTTGAGAACNCCCAAACCGAAGGTGAAACTGATGTTCACTCGGCCGTTGTCAGCCATAACAGTGTAGTTGGTCATTGGCGATGCTTCGGTTGGAATACCAGTGATGATTCCCGTTTCACCGCTTCGTGCCGTTCCACTGAAGGAAAGTCCAGCTGGTAATGCAGGTTCGATCGTCCAGAGACCTGGCTCCATACCGGTCAAGTTTGGCATGAGGATGAAGTCGGATTGGTTGACATAGGCTTCGAACATTTCAGATTCATTGCCATTGATGGTGTAACCAAGCGTTTGCGTGTCCAAGACGTCGCAGATGCCATCGTCATCACCATCGAACGGTGTGCTTGTGTCATCCTTCGAATTGGTTCCACAAGCAGCCTCGTCAACATCTTCCCAACCATCGTTGTCATCGTCCGTATCAAGAACCAAATCGGTGGTGATTCCATCAACAATCTCGTCAGGATCACCATCACCATCGGTATCCAACCAAGCGGCTGGATCGTCTGGGAAGGCATCCGGTCCTGCAACACAGATTCCAGCAGGTAGAGCAGGTGCAGATGGTCCATCACAGACGCCATCACCATCGGTATCGGCGTTCATGTAGGACGTCAGTGAACCTTCAGCAAGTTCCGTCTCGTTCGACAATCCATCACCGTCTACATCAGGGTCTTGTGCATCACAGATTCCGTCACCGTCGAGGTCGTTGGTCGGTGTTGATGTTGCATCGAGTGGGTCGGAGACACAGTTGATTTCAGACACATCGCTGTATCCATCGTTGTCGTCGTCCTCATCCGCAACCATGTTGCCAATGTATCCTTCAGGCAACTCGTTTGGATAACCATCGCCATCGGTATCCAGAGGCAAGGTTGGGTCAAGTGGGAACGGATCAGGTCCAGCAGAACAGATCATCTCTGTTTCGTTGGAAACTGCAAACGGTCCGTCACAGAAACCATCACCATCGGTATCAGGATTCCATGGGTCCGTACCCATGTCACTGGAATCGTTGTAGACACCTGTGTCGGTTTCATTCGCATTTGGAATACCGTCATCGTCCCAATCAAGGTCGAGTACATCACACACACCATCGCCGTTCAAATCGACCGGCATGTCCGTAGCATTCAATGGGTCAGAACCACAGTTGACTTCGTCAATGTCGCTCCATCCATCGTTGTCATCGTCCGTATCCTCTTCCAATGGAGGAACACTTGTCGATGGAGGATAGAGGTCGTTTGGATAACCGTCACCGTCTGTGTCTTCCCATGCAGATGGGTCGAGTGGGAAGGCATCAGGTCCTGCAGTACAATTGCTTGTTACTGGAGATTCAGGTCCGTCACAGATTCCGTCACCGTCGGTATCAGGGTTGATTGGTGAACTGCCAGGAGGCACGCCAAGCTCACCCGTTTCGTTGACGTTGTCAATTCCGTCACCGTCCTTGTCATCGTCTGCATCGTCACAGATGGTGTCACCGTCCATGTCAGCAGGGATGCTGTTGGCATCGAGTGGGTCGGAACCGCATGCATCTTCAGACACATCAGGGAATCCATCGTTGTCGTCGTCTGTGTCAGCATAAGGTGGTCCAGTCCAACCAGAATCATCGTCTGGTAGTCCATCACCATCGGTATCCAATGGCAAGGTTGGGTCGAGTGGGTATGGATCTGGTCCAGCGAAACAGACACCAGCAACAGCATTGATTCCATCACAGAATCCGTCACCGTCGGTGTCTGGATTCAATGGTTCAGTTCCGTTGGTAATCTCATCTTCGTCACTCATACCATCGTTGTCATCGTCCAAGTCTTCGGTCAGACCAGGTGGTGCGCGGATGGAATCGTTGTCACCATCGTAATCGGATGGGAGCGTGTCCGGTGAACCGTCACCGTCACTGTCCTCTAGCACTTCAATCGTGAAGTCCCATGAGTAGGACGTTCCATCGGAATGGTTCGCATACACCGTAAAGGTCGTGTTTCCAATCGTTTCAGTTGGAATACCCATCAAGTAACCGTTGGTTGGATCGATGGTCAAACCAGCAGGCAAGTCCGGCATAACCTCGTAGGTCAAGCCACTGCCAGCATAGTACGGTGGTACGCTTGGTATCATCGAGTTGTTCACTGCCACAACAGTAGCAGGAGGACCAAACGGAGTCAAGTCAGGACCTGCAGTACAAACGCCAGGAACCGTTCCAGGACCGTCACAAATACCGTCATCGTCAGTATCTGGATCACGTGGGTCGGTACCCGTATTGTTGCCATCAAGATAGAGTCCTGTATCGGTTTCAGCTGTATCGTTGTAGCCATCACCGTCATCGTCCAAGTCTTCTTCGAGACCAGGTGTTCGGATTGGGTCGTTGGTTGCGTTGTAATCACTCGGCAAGACGTCCGGCATACCGTCACCATCCAAGTCTTCCAAGACTTCGAGGAAGAAGGTCCACGATGTGCTTGTTCCGTCAGTGAGGTTCGCCCACATCGTGTAGGTCGTGTTGGCCATGGTCATGTCCGGTGTACCCCAAATCGATCCATTGCTCGCATCGAACTGCATGCTCGTTGGCAAGGAAGGAGACAAGCCATAGGTTGCTGTAGTCGCTGGATAGAACGGTGCGATTTCATCAACATCACTGTTGTTCAACAGAACAATCGGCGTGTCAACAACCGTTGCACCACTGTTCGTATCTGGGCCTGCAATACAAACGCCAGGTATGGCGTTTGGTCCGTCACAGATTCCATCACCATCGGTGTCTGGATTGAGTGGATCGGTTCCTGTATCGCTCGAATCAACGTAGGTACCCGTATTGGTTTCAACCGTATCAAGCAAGCCATCAGCGTCGTCATCATCGTCAGCAACAAGACCAGAGGTTGGCCCTTCTGCTGCATCATAATCGCTTGGCAAATCGTTCGGCAATCCATCGCCGTCGTAATCCGCAAGGCTTTGCAGGTTGAACGAGAAGGTCTCGGTGGCGCTGCCGTTGTGCGTGGCCGTCACCGTGTACGTCGTGTTGGAGAGCGTGGCGTTGACCGAGCCGGTGATTTCGCCGGTGCTTCCGTCGATGGAGAGGTTGCCCGGCAGCGTAGGCGAAACCGTCCACGCGGTCGTTCCGTTGTTGAACGGAGGATGGAAGCCAATTGGATCAATCGTCTGGTTCTCAACGACCGTGTGCGCATTGTCTGTATCCACGCTGAAGTACAACTCGTGCGTGGTCGAATAACCGCTCTGATTGGCATAAATCGTGTAAGTTTGGTTCAGCGCATAGACCGAAGGTGTGCCGCTGATCGTACCACCAGAGATGCTCATGCCGGCCGGCAAAGCAGGGTGTGTTTCCCAAGTGGTGGCAGTGGCCGTGGAATCCCAAGTGTTGCTACCAGAAACTGCAACAGGTGAAACCTGATTGGTGCGACTTCCACCATCACCCAACTGTCCTAGGTGATCCCTCCCCCAACACTTCATGTCGCCGTTGTCAAGAATGGCACAGGTGTGGCCACCTCCAGCAGACACTGCAACGGCCGTTCGGCCCGTACCAAGGTCGATCGCCGTGGATGAAGGTGCGTTGAGGTCGTTGTAGGCTACACCATCGCCCAACTGTGCATAGACGTCCCATCCCCAGCACTTCACGTCGCTGTTGTCAAGGGTGGCGCAGGTGTAGTAATACCCAGCAGACACCGCAACAGCCGTTCGGCCCGTACCGAGGTCGATCGCTGTGGATGAAGGTGCGTTGGTGTTCGTGTTGGTGCTCCCACCGTCGCCCAATTCACCGTATTGATCAGATCCCCAACACTTCAGGTCGCCGTTGTCAAGGATTGCGCAGGTGTGGTATTCGCCAGCAGACACCGCAACAGCCGTTCGACCCGTGCCGAGGTCAATCGCCGTGGATGAAGGTGCGTACGTGTCCGAGTTGGTTCCACCGTCGCCCAACTGCCCGAAGTTATCCCTCCCCCAGCACTTCAGGTCGCCGTTGTCAAGGATGGCGCAGGCGTGCCAACTTCCAGCAGACACTGCAACGGCCGTTCGGCCCGTTCCGAGGTCAATCGCCGTGGATGAAGGTGCGATGGTGTTCGTGTTGCTTCCACCGTCGCCCAACTGTCCGAAGAAGTCAACTCCCCAACACTTCAGGTTGCCGTTGTCGAGGATGGCACAGGTGTGGCCATTTCCAGCAGACACTGCAACGGCCGTTCGGCCCGTGCCGAGGTCAATCGCGGTGGATGGAGGTGAAGGTTGATCCCCGACGATTGCACCATTGCCCAACTGTCCGCCGCCGTCTTCTCCCCAACACTTCATGTCGCCGTTGTCAAGGATGGCACAGGTGTGGAAGGCTCCAG
>NHDB01000029.1 GCA_002167945.1 Flavobacteriaceae bacterium TMED48
CAAAAAAAAAAGCTCCCCGTAGGAAGCTTTTAATATTATCTGTGAGGCTCTTTTATTGAGCAGCTTTCATTCCTTGTTCGATTAGATCGTAAAACTGATCTAGTTTAGGAAGTACTACTATTCGAGTTCTTCTGTTTTTAGCACGGTTAGCAGCTGTATCATTGTCAGCAATAGGAATATAATAACTTCTACCTGCAGCAGTCATACGAGCTGGTGCAACACCAAAGTCATTTTCAAGTATACGAACAACAGAAGTCGCACGTTTTACCGAAAGATCCCAGTTGTCAACAATACCGTCAATTTTAATTGGCACATTATCAGTATGACCTTCGACCATAAATTCTAAATCCGGTTTGTCATTAACTACTTGAGCAACTTTTCCTAAAACTTCTTTTGCTTTAGTTGTTACAGTATAGCTACCGCTTCTAAACAAGAGTTTGTCAGAAATAGATACGTAAACCACCCCTTTTTCTACATTGATTTCAATGTCTTCGTCACTCATATTTCCTAACACACCTTTAAGGCTAGTGACTAAGGCTAGGGTTACAGAGTCTTTCTTTGTAACTGCATCCTGCATGCGTTGGATACGAATGTCTTTCTCTTTCATGCTTTCTAAAGACATTTCAAGGTTCTCAGCTCCTTTTTGAGAAAGGGTAGTCAAGTTCCCGATATTGTTGATTAGATCTTGATTGTTAGCTTTGAGAAACTGGTTTTGTTCAGTTAAAGTAGCTAGTTGAGCAAGAGCAGACTCTTTTTCCTCATTACAAGTATTTAGTTTAACAGTCGCAGCGTCTAATAAATTTTTAGTGTTTTGTTGTAATTCTTCAAGTTCAGTAAACTTTTTCTGTGATACACAAGAAGATAAAAGTATTCCTGATACTACTAAAGCGATCGCTTTTTTCATAATGATTTTATGTTTTAATTTTGATTTTACAAATTAACTGAATTTTATTTATAATTATTGTTCAAATCCTTGAAATTTAACCTTCTGAGCAGAAAATAGTCGATAAAAATACTTTTTCTTAAAAAATACCTGGTGCTGTGTTTTGTGCTTTTTCGCAATAAATTATTGNATCTAAACATNTTATAAAACGCAAAGTGTGCTTTGATTATTGCAAGAGTTGCGCTAAAATTGAATTGAAATAGATAGGCAACCCCAATCAGNCCGTCCAATACTAGTTTTTTAAATAAAGTAGTGTAAAGTCGAGTTTTAGGAAGATTTTTGGCACACATGAGNAATGAATTTCTATGGTTTAAAAAGATCTTTTTTGGCGATGGGGGTAGGGTTGCCCCGCCTACATGGAAAACCTTTGAATTTCCAACAGCTTNAANAGTATANCCATGATTNAAAATGCGCCAACACAGGTCNATCTCCTCTTGGTGNGCAAAAAAGCGATTGTCAAATCCGTTAAACTCCCAAAAAATACTGCTTCGGATCAAAAAGCATGCACCACTGGCCCAAAANATTGGNACCGTTTCATTGTACTGGCCTTTNTCTTCTTCACANCGGTTGAAAATTCTTCCTCTGCAAAAGGGGATTCCTAAAGCATCAATATAGCCTCCANCTGCACCNGCATANTCAAAATGAGTNCGCTTAGAATGATCTAAAATATGAGGCTGAACAGCTACTGTATTTGAATGCAATTCTAAATGTTGCANAAGAGGGGAGAGCCAGTCTGCCGTCAACTCGATATCCGTATTTACAAGAGCNTAATAATCTGCNTTTACATTNTTTAANCCCTCGTTATAGCCACCAGCATAGCCTAGATTAGAATTTAACTCAATGCAGTNTACCTCAGGATGATTTTTTGNNACCCAATCTACAGACTCATCAGTTGAGCCATTATCTATCAAAACAAGCTTTGCTTGCTTGCTGTTTTCAATNGCTGTAGGGAGGAATTTTTTTAATAATTCCAAGCCGTTATAATTCANTAAAACTACAGCCACGCTTTTCATTGAGCCTGAAGTGAAATTTGGAAGTTCTTTAATAAAGNNNTACCNCTNATTCGTNTAATCCATAGTGCAAAAATAGTGATTCANACCATTGGTAAGCATCATGTATTGACTCTTGGCTTCTAAATTGTATCGTGCAATTTGATCAAAGACCTGTTGGTCAAGTTCAACTGAGGGTGCTTTACACTCTACTAGTAGTAAATTCCCTTGGTTGGGATTGACAACCATAATATCAAAACGCTTACGCGTATTGTACAGCTTGATTTCATTCTCTACTTTGATCCATGAGGCAGGATAGTTTAGGGTATGAATCAAATAATTTATGCAATGTACACGTACCCATTCTTCAGGAGTACACCGAAGCCATTTTTTACGAATTNGGTCAAAGACTAAGGGTTTATTTTCCTTATTTTTGANCTGAACCGCACNGGGTGGAAAATTGAGTCTTTCCATANTGTAAAAGTGCAATAAATTTTTAATATGCAGGCGTTCTTTACGCTACTTTCAAAAATTGACAGCGATCAATTTTCTCCATTTTATTTGCTGTCTGGCACGGAGTCATATTACATTGATTCAGTACTTACTGCACTGACTTCAAAATTAGTCGATGAAGCCAGTCGAGACTTTGATTACACCCTGTTTTTTGGTAAAGAAGCCCAGGCTTCTGAAATCATTGAAACGGCCAAGCGTTATCCTATGATGTCCAGGTTTAATGTGGTTGTAGTTAAAGAAGCCCAGCAACTCACTCCAACCGCTTTTGATGAGTTAGCCGCCTATGCAGCACAACCAACCCAGCAGAGTATAATAGTGATTTGTCATATGCACAAAGCTTTTGACAAAAGAAAAAAACTGTATAAAGCAGTGGAGAAAACAGGAGAGGTCTTGACCGTCAAACCGCTCTATGACAATCAAATTCCACAATGGATCAGTCAGCATGCAAAATCCATGCAATTGGATCTTACACCAACTGCGGTAGAACTGCTCTCTACCTATGTTGGTGCAAATTTATCGCGACTTTCAAGTGAACTAAAAAAGTTAAAGCTGGTCGCACAACCTAGTGAAACACTGGATGTTGACGCTATTGAAAAATATATCGGAGTCAGTAAAGAATTCAATAGCTTTGAACTACAAAAGGCAATAGGCTTGGGAAATTTTACATTGGCCTTTCAAATAGTACAATACCTCACAAGAAATGCTAAAGCAAATCCTTTAGTTCTCGTCCTTTCTTCCTTGCATTCGTACTTTCAGAAATTACTCCTTTTAAAAGGAGTCTCAGATCCTAAAAATGCAGCTTCTGCCATTGGTGTATCTCCTTATTTTCTAAAAGAATACGAAGCGGCAGCGAAACGTTTTAATATGCGTCAAATCACTACTGCAATGAGCTGTATATTTGAAGCGGATCTAAAAAGCAAGGGTATTAACAGTGTGAATTCAGGATCAGAGGAAATATTAGAAACCCTGCTTTTAAAACTGTTTACGCTTTAGTCAACTGACTATAAAGGGAATTGATTGGGATCAAACTCATTCATGATGCTGTAAGCAGCTTCAAATACGTCATCTATAGAGGGTTTNGAAAAATAGTCTCCATCACCACCATAAGCAGGTCGGTGTGCCTTAGACGAAAGTAGTTTAGGTGCGCTGTCCAATAGTGAAAAAGCGGCCTGCTTTTCGATCAGTTGTTGCAATATATAGGAACTCGCACCGCCGGGCACATCTTCATCTACGATAAGCAGTCGGTTGGTTTTGGCAATGCTCTCTCTAATTTCTTCTTTTAAGTCAAAGGGAATTAGAGTCTGCACATCGATAATTTCAATATCAATCCCTACTTCAGTAAGTCTTTGGGCAGTTGCTTCAACTATTCTCAGGGTAGAACCGTAAGAAACCACGGTAATGTCTGCACCCGATCGCATGATTTCTATTTGCCCTAAGGGAACAGAAAACTCTCCTAGATTAGAGGGGAGTGTTTCCTTAACGCTATACCCATTTAAAGATTCAACAACAATGGCCGGTTGTTCGATTTGAAGTAAGGTATTGTAAAACCCTGCGGCTTGTGTCATGTTTCGAGGAACCAATAGGTGAATCCCGCGAAGCAAATGTATCATACCTCCCATGGGGGAACCGGAATGCCAAATACCTTCTAAACGATGCCCTCTTGTTCTGATGATTAAGGGTGCAATTTGCTTACCTAAGGTGCGGTAGTTGAGTGTAGCTAAGTCATCACTTAAAATCTGGATGCAATACAATATATAGTCTAGGTATTGAATTTCGGCAATCGGGCGCAATCCTCTTAGGGCCAAACCTATACCTTGTCCAACTATAGTCGCTTCTCGTATCCCTGTATCAGCAATTCTCAATTCGCCGAATTTATTTTGCAAGCCTTCCAATCCGTGATTTACGTCACCAATCTTGCCTACATCTTCTCCAAAAAAGAGCAATGAATCGTATTTATTTAACAAAGCCTCAAAATTATCTCTAATGATGATGCGTCCATCTACCGTCTCAGCATCCTCACTGTATTCGGGCTTTATGGCTTTAAAGTTGATTAATTCATCTTTAGAAACTGTGTAAAGATGAGAGGATACTTTATCCTTCATCTCAGTAGTCAATGCATCAAGCCATTGTTCAAAGCCTTGTAGTTTTGCATTAGGGTGTTTAGCTAAAACCATTTTTATTTGTCTCGCTGCAGAAATGATGTCCCTAAATCCAAGCTCCAGAACTTGTCCCAGTTTGGAAAAGATAATTTGAATTTTAGGGTCGTTATGGGTTTCCTTTTTGAGGCTTGGCAAATAAGACAATAGTTTTGCCTTTTGTTTGAATATAGGGGCTTGATAAGCCTCCCAAGAAGCTCTTTTTGCTGCCCTTACTTCCTTCAAAGCCTCCTCTTCCATTTTAATGAGTTCAGCTTCTTTTGCCAGACCTTCCTTAAGAATCCACTCTCGCATTTTTANATTGCAATCGTATTCNTTTTCCCACTCCAAGCGTTCTTTTGACTTNTAGCGTTCGTGGGATCCAGAAGAGGAATGACCGAGGGGCTGAGTAAGTTCAGTAACGTGAACCATCACTGGAACATGCTCAGTACGCGCTAAAGTAGCGGCTTTTTCATAAGCTTCAATAAGTGCAAGGTAATCCCAGCCCTTTACTCGTATAATTTCCAATCCGTTTTCATTGTCAGTTCGTTGAAAGCCCTCTAAAGCCTCTGAGATACTTTCTTTAGTGGTCTGGTCTTTATTGGAAACAGATATACCGTAACCATCATCCCAAATNCTTATAACCATCGGAACTTGTAGGACACCAGCAGCATTGATTGTTTCAAAAAACATNCCCTCGCTTGTACTGGCATTTCCAATGGTTCCCCAAGCTATTTCGTTTCCNTTTTTGGAGAATTTATCACTGTTTTGTGTGTTNTACTCGCGATATACTTTTGACGCCTGGGCTAGGCCGAGGAGTCTGGGCATCTGAGAGCCNGTAGGNGATATGTCTCCACTGTGATTTTTTAGGTTGACCAAGTCCANCCATTCGCCTTTNTCATTTCTAAAAGGTGTCGCAAAATGACCTCCCATTTGTCGTCCACCAGACATGGGTTCTATGGATTNGTCCAAGTGAGCGTATAGNGCAGCAAATANATTAGAAACGGTGAGTAGTCCCTGTGCCATGAGCANGGTTTGATCTCTGTAATATCCGGACCTGAAATCCCCGTTTTGAAAAAAATGATTCATNGCCAATTGAGGCAATTCTTTACCGTCTCCAAAAATTCCAAATTTTCCTTTACCCGAAAAAACCTCACGTCTACCGAGCAAACTACACTCACGGCTAAGAACTGCGAGGCGATAATCCTCTAAGACNCTTTCTTTAAAATCCTTGAAGCTTATTTTAAGCTCATTCCCTTCGTTCTCTAAATTCATATGGTGTCGCNAAANTACGAAAAAAAAAGTGGTCTTTAAANTAGGGGATAGAGTAAGTCCTTTAAAACCATTTACGNGTAAACAAACTGCTGAGTGTGCTGAGTCGGGGAGTAAAAACAAAACGAATAGTGGTGGCATAGCGCGCTTGTGAAGGCTCAAATCCATTGGAGGAATATAGCGGAAAAAATATTTCAAAATAATCAGGCACTAAGCTGAATTTAAACCCTGAATCAAAATACGTTTTAGCTGATCGATTGTGGTTTTTGAGAATTCCTACATCACCATAAAATTCAATCCATTTCCATATTCCGACAGAAGCATTGATGGAGACCATATAATCNTTGGCAGAGGAATCGTCAAAAAAAGCTTTAAATCCACCTTCAGNAGGGACAAATTGCTGACTCCAAATCCCAGTATCTTCAGATCTTCCCAAATAGTCGTATCGAAATAAATAGTCCGTTGCTCGGTTCAGATTAAAGTCAAAGTAATTTCCATCGTTTNCCGAAATATTGTTCCAAAGAAACTTGCCTGCAAAGAGTCGNACNGCAAATTGACGTCCACTTGGAAATAGCTTTCTGTAGTTNGTACTAAAATAGACTTTCCCAAATTTATTTGAAATTTCGAGATTTGAATTGGTCNCAAAAACATTTACGGCATCCGANTTATTGTAACGATGAAGTATNTTGAGNACGCTGTAGTCGGGAGATACNTGGATATTAGGATCTCTATCGCGAAANACATTAAACCAAGAAAAATTCAATAACTGGCGTTTATTCGAACGCAAATCATAAGGCCTGAAATACATGGAAAAAGAAGGCTGAATGGAGGTATATCTCAAATTTGTATTGTAGTGGTAAC
Source organism: Flavobacteriaceae bacterium TMED48 (assembly GCA_002167945.1). Lineage (GTDB taxonomy): Bacteria > Bacteroidota > Bacteroidia > Flavobacteriales > Flavobacteriaceae > MS024-2A. The sequence continues at coordinate 6,714 of NHDB01000029.1, forward strand.
TTTTGCCCGTTAAAAACACTTGGTTTAAGTAGTTTTTACTTTTGTGGTTGATGAATCGATAACGGGTTCTAAAAAAACCTACCAAAGATTGTTCTTTNAACGAANATTGAGGGTGTAAATCAATTTCAAAGGGTTGNTTTTTGACTCGAGTATTGTAAATTCGCATTCCTGCAGTAAAGCCNTCATAGGCATTAAAGTCTGAAATGGGGTGATAAAACAGTTGNTTTCTTTTGAGGTTTTCGCTATCGCCNTAAAAAGTCAGTTNCAATGGCTTAAACCCTGAGTTTGATTTTAAATACTTCCAATTATTTGGCCTGTCTTTTTCCGGAAGAAAACGNTTGGAGTTNATGGCGACAAAATCGGCGTCTAAAGTTCTTAATTCGATAATTGTATCACGACCTGAATNNTCAATCCACTTTTCTGAAATAAGCTGATCGTCTTTAATTAAATCCAATTTAAACGGCACCGGCTTCGAATTTTTTTCACTTATGGTNAGGCGAATAGACTCTTGACCTTTAATNAATNTTTTAATAGAAAGATCATAAGCTTCTCTATCGGTTAAATAGGTNTCGAAAAACCATNCGNTTTCTTTATCTGTCTTTTCAGCNAGGATATTTTTCAACGACNCCCTCCCTCTAGACTCCGAAAAGGATTTAATGCTCTTTGCCAGTANATCATCTCCAAGATAGTTCCCCAAATAATATAATCCAGCCCCNACATGATAAGGTATGGCATACAGCTCNTTTATTTTGGTAAGTCNCTCTTTTCCTAGCGTGTCTTGTTGTTGCCTGTTTCCATGTTCACCAAATTCTNCAATAAATGAAAAGCTTTCGTTAAANCCAATATTGGCAGCACTNTATGAATTAAAGGGTCGTATTCCTAGAATCTTAAACCGGTAAAGATCCCCGAGAAACTTACTGCCAGAATAAAACTCTTCCACATACTGCATCATCACATAGGTTTGTATTCCCCCTGTTATCCAATGCTCTTTACGAATATTAATACTNAACAATTCGTTTAAATAGGAGGCCAAATAGGCTTTCATGAATTTAGTTTCGTAAATAAATTCATCAGGAAAAGGGTTGAGAAAAGCGAGTTGACCAACTCCGAAAATAGGATTTTTGACGTAGTCTTTTCTTAAGACAAGTAGTTTTTTATTAGAAAGTGTATCTAAAATGCGCTTGGTAAAAGCATCAATCCTACGGACAGAGCTTTCAATATCAAACTCATCGTTTTTACCGGGGAGTAAATCCGTGACTATTGTAAAGTTTGGATTGATTTCGACAGTTTGGAAGCTGTCTGTCAAGTCAAAAACAAACTCTGCACTGCTAATACCCTCATCGATNANANGGGNGGANTTTAGNGTGCCNTCAGAGTTTATATCGGTATTTATTTNATTTAAATTACTCAGCAAATCGAAGGCAGCAGGATAGCTCCATTGAAAACTGTAATCACTNGGCAGACTGCTGTAATCCCTAAATCCTAGATTNCTGTTTAAAAGCCACTCGTCATTGNAGCGNGGCGCAACAGTAACAAANAAATCNCGGAGCAATACCCCTTTATCTGAATTAATCCCAACCCCTGTAAATTTATCATCAGGTATTTTAACAACATAATTTAAATTGATCTTGATTTGTTCACCAGAATCCAATNGANTAACCAAGTTAATTTTTATGATGTCCAACTGATCCTCAGATCGCGACCAACTGGAAATGCGTTCTGCATACAGCGTATCCATTTGAGTATAACCCAATTTACTGTTTGCACTGATGTAAAAACTTCGATTGAATTCATTTGCTAAATGTTTGGCGAGTGGGGCAGGTGCTCCTTGAAAAGAATTTGCCCAATCGTAGAGGTAAAGTGTATCAAGAGATTCATCACTGGTATTGGTGTATTCTATCGTTTGTGAAACAGTTAGCAGTTCCTCTTCAATATTTAAGGCTACATCAAAGGTATATTTTGTTTGACCCCAAGCCATGCTTGCCGAGCAAAACAAAAAAACCAATAGCATGTATAAATTAGCCCTCTTGCGCATTTAGAAATTCGGTTTGTAATTGTCTTTAATATAGAATCGGTTTAAACAATCCATGACTTCATCTTTAGTATCTACTAATTCAATTAANTCTAAATCTTCNGGGCTNATATTTTTTTCTTTGAGTACCGTNTCTTTAATCCAATCTAGCANTCCNCTCCAATAGNNTCTTCCCACAAGGATGATAGGGAATTTACTGACCTTATCGGTCTGAATTAAAGTATACGCCTCAAAAAGTTCGTCTAGTGTACCCACNCCACCTGGCATAACCACAAAACCNTGAGCATATTTAACAAACATTACTTTGCGAACAAAGAAATACTGAAAATTAATAAGCTTATCCTGATCAATATAAGGATTACTTTGTTGTTCAAAAGGCAATTCAATATTCAGACCAACAGAAGTCCCTCCTGCTTTTTGAGCTCCTTTGTTTGCGGCCTCCATAATCCCTGGTCCACCACCGCTTATNATACCGTATCCGGANAGTGCTATAGCTTCTGCAATNGCAACGGTTAATTGATAATTTGAATCTCCTTCTTGGGTTCTTGCAGACCCAAAAATGGAAATACAGGGNCCAATAGCACTAAGAGTTTCGTAGCCTTCTACAAATTCGCTCATGATTTTAAATAGTGCCCAGGAGTCGTTTGATTTTATTTCNCTCCAGTTTTTTACTTGATTTTTTTTCATGAGATTANNGGCTTTAATTGTTCTTCTAATTCTTTAGCTAGGAATNGAGCAGTATGACTTCNTTTNATTTTCACNAGCTCTTCAGGTNTTCCACTAAANAGTAATTCACCTCCTTTTCGNCCTCCTTCTGGGCCAATGTCGATTANNTGATCTACTTGCTTGATGACNTCCAAATTGTGTTCAATAATCAGCACNGTNTTTCCTTTGTTTACCAACCGATTTAGCACGTCCAATAGCACTCGAATATCTTCAAAGTGTAATCCAGTAGTAGGTTCATCTAAGATATAAAAGGTTTTTCCAGTATCTTTTTTAGAAAGCTCACTNGCTAATTTAATTCGTTGGGCTTCTCCTCCAGATAGCGTAGTGGAGGACTGGCCTAAAGTAATATAACCCAGACCAACATCTTGAATCATTTTTAGTTTNCGGTATATCTTAGGGAGGGCTTCAAAAAAATCACAAGCCTCATTTATAGACATATTNAGTACGTCTGATATCGATTTCCCTTTGTATCGTATTTCTAATGTTTCCCGATTAAATCTTCTCCCTTGACAGCTTTCACATTCTACGTATACATCGGGTAAAAAATTCATTTCGATNACTTTCATACCNCCCCCTTGGCAAGTTTCGCATCGGCCACCNACCACATTAAAACTAAATCGTCCCGGTTTATAACCTCGTATTTGAGCTTCAGGGGTAAGGGTAAACAAGCTTCTNATTTCACTGAATACACCGCAGTAGGTTGCTGGGTTACTTCTAGGTGTTCTTCCTATTGGNCTTTGGTTGATGTCAACTACTTTATCNATATGCTTTAGTCCTTTGATTTTAGCGTAAGTTAAAGGCACCTTCACTCCGTTGAATATATGTTCATTCAGTATNGGATATAGCGTTTCATTGATCAAGGTNGANTTTCCACTACCCGAAACTCCAGTCACGCCGATCATCAAGCCTAATGGAAATTTAACATCTATATTTTTTAAATTGTTGCCTTGACATCCGTAAAGATCAATTGACTTGCCATTTCCTTTTCTTCGTGCTNTTGGAATTTCTATACGCAATTCAGCGGTCAAATATNNGGAAGTGAGTGTGTTTGCACTCAAGGTTTCCTCTGGCGTACCNTGAGAAATGATTTCTCCGCCGTTTTTTCCGGCATAAGGCCCCATATCGATCAGATGATCTGAACGTAACATCATGTCTTTATCGTGTTCCACAACCAGTACTGAGTTGCCCAGATCTCGTAAAGCAGTAAGTGAGTGTATCAGTCTATCGTTGTCTCTTTGGTGCAAACCGATACTGGGTTCGTCCAAGATGTACAGCACCCCAACCAATTGAGATCCAATTTGAGTCGCTAAGCGAATTCGCTGNGCTTCNCCTCCAGAAAGGGATTTNGAAGANCGATTGAGCTGTAAGTAGTCCAAGCCTACGTCCAATAAAAACTGTAGCCGAACGCGAATTTCTTTAATGATCTCNGTNGCAATTTTCTTTTCATTTGTATTTAAATGAGCTTCTAAATTGCATATCCACTCAAACAAATCTTGCAGATCCATACTTACTAAATCTGCGANATTAGACTCATTAAGNTTAAAATNNANGGCTTCTTTGCGCAAACGCGNCCCCTCACAGCCACTGCAATTATAACTGTCCATATAGCCAGAGGCCCATCGCTTGATAGAGGCCGTAGCTGCTTCTTCATANGAAGATTCTATATAGTGCTCNAGNCCTTCAAAATCAATTTTATACGAGCGGGTAATTCCTAATGTGGNTGAGGGGATGTCAAACTTCTCCTGACTTCCNTTTAANATTACCTCCATGGCCTTTNGAGGAATTTTTTTAATNGGATCNGNTAGTGAAAAATTATAACAGGTGGCTATGGTCTCNAGCTGNCTGTAAGTCCAACTGGTTTTCTTGGTTCCTAGAGGAGNAAGACCGCCTTGAGCGATGGAGAGGCTCTCATCTGGGATAATTTTTTTAAGATTGACCTTATGCTGNACCCCCANACCTTTACAACTAGNACACATNCCTTTAGGGGAATTAAACGAAAAAGTGTTGGGCTCTGGAACAGGGTAGGCAATACCTGAAGTTGGACACATCAGATTGCGACTAAAATAACGCGCTTTTTTATCCTCTAATTCCATTACCATCATCACATCCTGACCATAGTGNAGCGCNGTAATAAGGGAATCGTTGAGCCTTTTGAGAAATGCAGTATCTGTTTTTACTGTAAACCGATCAATGACCAACTCTATATCGTGTGTTTTATAGCGGTCAACTTTCATTCCTNGGGTCAAATNNACTACATGACCATCCACTCGAACTTTGGNAAAACCCTGTTTGGAAAGTGAATCAAATAATTCTCTATAATGCCCTTTTCGCGATTTAATAATGGGTGCCAGCAAGATGACTTTTTTGTCAGTAAATTCATCGAGTATAAGCTTTTGAATTTGCTCCTCGGTATAACTGACCATTATTTGGTTAGATACATAGCTGTATGCTGTTCCTACACGCGCGAAAAGCAAACGGATGTAGTCGTACAATTCCGTTATGGTTCCTACAGTAGAACGAGGGCTTTTGGAAGTTGTTTTTTGTTCTATCGCAATAACTGGTGAGAGACCGTCAATTTTATCNACATCAGGNCGCTCCATATTCCCTAAAAACTGTCTGACATAAGCAGAAAAGGTTTCCATATATCGGCGCTGACCCTCTGCATATANGGTATCAAAGGCCAGTGAAGATTTNCCACTGCCGGAGAGACCGGTGATTACAACCAGNTTATTTCTAGGAATATCCAGGTTGATATTCTTTAAATTGTGGACTCTCGCCCCTTCAATATGAATNGTGTTAGTGNTTTTCTTCATAGCTAATAAGCTGCAAAAATAAGATAATCTTGCAGTCTTTTAAATCAAAAANGATTAATAAAGAAAAACCGCTTTGTCATCTCCCCGCGGATCGGCTCCTGTNGTAATTTTATTTTCTTCAGATAAATGAATGGCATCGACTCGACCGATGATCCGGGTGTATTCTTCTTTAATGTCNTAGCCTTTGGCTTGAAGCTTAGCGATAAACAGTGAATCAAACCGTTTGGGCTCAAAAACAACTACATCAGGGAGCCATTGGTGATGGAAGCGCGGAGCGCTCACAGCTTCTTGCATGTCCATTCCAAATTCATATACATTTAATATCGTTTGCAATACAGAGGTAATGATGGTTGAGCCCCCTGGAGTACCAACGATCATAGAGAGTTTGCCGTCTTTTNCTACGATGGTTGGGGTCATTGCGCTGAGCATACGNTTTTCCGGAGCAATGGCATTTGCTTTACCACCGATAAGCCCAAACATATTTGGTACTCCGGGTTTGCTGCTAAAATCATCCATTTCATTGTTCAAAAAATAGCCTCCTGACTCTACAAACACCTTTGATCCGTAACTTCCGTTTAGTGTTGTAGTNACCGCAACTGNATTNCCCATAGCGTCTAGAATGGAGTAGTGAGTAGTCTCTTCGCTTTCNTCCCAGACAATGGTTCCTGGACTGATGTCAGAGGATTTAGTCGCTTGATNAAAATCAAAGCTTGCCATACGATTGGCTAAATAGTCGGTATTCAAAAGGCTGTCNTGCGGAATCGTTATAAAATCAGGATCTCCTAAATACAAACTTCGATCGGCATAAGATCTTCNTTCNGCTTCNACAACAANCTGAATCGTTTCCAAAGAATTTTGCTCNTATTGNCCTATATCAAAGGGTTCGACCATTTTCATGATTTGACCCAGNCAGATCCCACCACTNGAGGGTGGTCCCATGGTATAAATNTCTAANTNTTTNTNACTAAAATGTANAGGATCTCTCCAAATGGGTTNGTAAGCGAGTAANTCNTCCAGTGTCATNATTCCACCTGTTTCCTGAACTCTTTCTATCAGAGCTACTGCATTTTCACCCTGATANAATCCTGCACTTCCGTATTTNGCGATGCGTTCTAATGTGACCGCCAAGGCTGTATTTTTGACAAGATCTCCTTCTTTAAATCCTTGAGCGTAAAACGTACGTTCTCCGTTCACTTCAATAAATTCANCTNGTTTACCNTCAAAACTCGANTGCTGTTTTTTTGTAACTCGATAGCCCTTCCGAGCCAAATCGATTGCCGGTTGAACCAAATCTTCCCAGGGNAGACTTCCAAATTTTTNNTGGANTGCTTCCAAACCGGCAACGGTTCCCGGAACGCCAACCGCCATACCGCCAAGGGTACTTTTACCTGGTATGACATTTCCTTTCTCATCCAAATACATGTCTGCATTGGCAGCCATAGGAGCCTGTTCTCGATAATCTAAACTTCCCGTTTCAGAATCCGCTAAGCGATATACTAAAAATCCCCCACCGGCTATATTCCCTGCATTGGGATAACAAACNGTAAGAGCAAGATCCGTAGCTATCATGGCGTCAAATGCATTTCCTCCTTGAGCCATAATCTCAACTCCAATTTTAGAGGCTTCCTCACGAGCACTNACTACCGCTCCTTTNATTNGCTTTTCAATGTTACATGAGATAGAAATGAGNGATANACTCAAGACNAAAANGAACCTGAAAGAATTTGTATNTGTCATAATTCGGATAATTTCGATTGAGAAAAANCGATAAGAGGCTTNATAAANTTTAAAAATTGTTGCTCAAAGTAGGGATATTTTTCANTTAATTCAGCGGTTGAACTCGCTAAATTTGAATCGAAACGTGTACGCTTATCCATTTGCGCCATTATGGCTCCCATACCTGAAACACTACTGTATTGCTCAAACCAATTGTAGGTTGTTAAGGCGTGAATTAATCGTTTCAGTTTATCGGGAAAGTCAATTTCAGTTTGTTTAAGTGCGTTGTAAAAATTATTTGAAAAATCATGCAATGAAGTACTATGGAAAGTCTCCCAATGAACCGCTAAAAAATGATCAAAGTACATATCGACAATCACCCGGCTGTAGTGTCTGTAGATTGGAAAAAGGGTTGTAACACAATTCTTAAAAAGGGGGTGGGCATCTGTAAATTCATCTATGGCCCTGTGGAGGGATATCCCTTTTTGAACTTCTAAAGGAAAGTGTTGAACATCACTTCTTTTGACTTGATCCGCAATAAGGTTCCCTACCGCGACAGAGAA
>NHDB01000030.1 GCA_002167945.1 Flavobacteriaceae bacterium TMED48
GGATTGAACGCCTCATTTGACAAAATCAACGAAATAGCAAAACAGTAAATGAATTTATTCGACGTTTATCCACTATATGAAGTAACCCCTGTAAAGGCAAGTGATGTCTATGTCTATGATCAAAACGAAGAAGAATATCTAGATCTATATGGAGGACATGCAGTAATCAGTATAGGACATTCACATCCACATTTTGTAAAAAAGATCAGCAGTCAATTAAACCGAATTGCATTTTATTCTAATGCTGTACAAAATCCACTCCAAAAACAATTAGCCTCCTCCATTGGAGTACAATCCTGTTTACACGAATATGAATTATTTCTTTGTAGTACGGGTGCTGAAGCCATTGAAAACGCGTTAAAACTGAGTTCGTTCCACACCCAAAGAAAAAAAGTAATTGCTTTTCACGGGGCCTTCCATGGAAGAACTTCTGCAGCTGTAGCGGTTACAGACAATTCCACTATCAATGCACCCCTGAATAGCCAACATCAGGTTACTTTTCTTCCGTTTAACGATGTTGAAGCACTTAAAAAAGAATTGGCTACAGAAGCCTATTGTGCTGTGATTTTTGAAGCCATTCAAGGAGTGGGCGGGCTGGACGAACCCGATGAAGAATTTGTGTATGCCATGGAAAAACTGTGCAAAAAATACGGCAGTTGNCTTATTGCTGANGAAGTACAGTCAGGNTTTGGCCGTTCGGGAACCTTCTTTGCNTATCAAAAATACCAGATNACACCAGANNTCATAACCATGGCAAANGGAATGGGCAACGGNTTTCCNATAGGTGGAATCTTAATACATCCNGATATTAAAGCNAAATACGGAATGCTAGGTACTACTTTNGGAGGAAATCATCTTGCTTGTACNGCATCNCTNGCTGTTCTTGATGTANTGANGANAGACCGCCTTCAANANAANACTAAGAANCTTGGANGNCTATTTTAGAGAAAAAGCNTCTGAAATTTCANAAATTAAAAAAGTTAANGGTCGTGGATTGATGCTTGGNCTTGAATTTGATTTTGAANTTAGTGGNTTGCGCAAACAACTGATTTACGATCATCACATCTTTACCGGAGGTAGTAGCAATAAAAAATTGATCCGTATTTTACCACCACTNACCNTTAAGNAAAAGCATTTTGACTACTTGTTTGATGCACTTAAAGAAATTTTGGAGAACANCTAAACTGAATCGATGAAGAATTATTTGACTTTANAAGATATACCAAANTTACANCANGCNGTANANCANGTNATTGCNTTAAAAAAAGAACCTTATTCAAANGAGNATTTAGGNCGACAAAAAACNTTGGGAATGNTATTTTTTAATCCCAGTTTANGAACNCGTTTAAGNACTCNAAAAGCAGCCCAGCACTTGGGTCTTAAAACCATGGTGATGAATTTTTCAAATGAAGCATGGGCATTGGAATTTGAAGATNGAACTAAAATGAGTGGGCTGCGCTCTGAACATATCAAAGAGGCTGCTGCTGTTGTATCTCANTATTGTGANATGGTAGCTATTCGTGCATTTGCCTCACTAANNGATAAACATAAAGATGAGGAGGAACAAGTGCTTCATAATTTCTCGCGCTACGCCAGTATTCCAGTAATTAATATGGAAAGTGCGACAGCGCACCCTTTGCAAGCATTAGCTGACGCAGTAACGATCAACGAGCAAAGAATTATTAAACGTCCTAAAATAGTGTTGACGTGGGCTCCTCACCCTAAGGCACTCCCCCATGCTGTAGGAAATTCTTTCAGCCGAATGGTACAACAANTAGATGCTGATTTTGTAATCGCTCAACCAGAAGGATATGAACTCAATCCTGAAATAACTAAAAACACCCCCATAATTTACGATCAAGAAGAAGCGATAAAAGATGCTGATTTTGTCTATGCTAAAAATTGGTGTTCTTACAGTGACTATGGAAAAATTTTAAAAACGGATGCGCAATGGATGTTGACTGCCAAAAAAATGAAATTAACGAATAATGCAAAATTTATGCATTGTTTGCCCATCAGAAGAAATATTGTAGTTACTGATGATGTCCTAGATCATCCGAATTCACTTGTCATAGAGCAAGCAAATAATCGAACCTATGCTGCCCAATGGGTTTTAAAACAACTGTTGGAAAATGGCTGAGCTTAAACTTGTTAAAATTGGGGGAAATGTGATAGAGAATCACGAAGCACTTGCTGATTTTCTAGCAGATTTTGCTGCTTTAAGCGGACCCAAAATACTCGTTCACGGTGGAGGCAAAGAAGCTACTCAAATGGCAAAAAAACTAGGGATCAATGTTCAGNTAATAGATGGCAGAAGAGTTACTGACGCTGAAAATCTAGAACTCATAACCATGCTGTATGCTGGCAAACTCAACAAAAATATTGTGGCTCAACTCCAAGCTTTAGGATGCAATAGTCTCGGGCTTACAGGGGCTGATGGCAACAGTATTTTGGCAGAAAAAAGACCTAGTCAACCTGTAGATTTTGGCTTTGTAGGTGACCTTANTGAGGTGAATCAATCTTTTTTTAAAATGATATTGGATTCGAGGATTAGTCCTGTATGCTGTGCCTTGTCACATGATGGTAAAGGGCAATTGCTCAATACCAATGCGGATACTATCGCAGCTACTATAGCTAGTGGACTTTCTGATCATTTTGATGTAAGCCTATACTATTGCTTTGAAAAAAATGGAGTGCTTTTAGACCTAGAGGATGAAAGTTCTATAATTCAAACATTGGATGAATTAAACTATCTTAAATTAAAATCAGAAGGNGTACTCCATACTGGAATGCTTCCCAAGCTTGAAAACTGTTTTACAGCGCTCAAATCAGGAGTAAAACAGGTTAGAATTGGAAATCCAAAAATNATTACAGAAANCGTAAACTTTACTCAAATNATAAACTGATGCTGANACAAAATGCCATAGCTTTATTACAAGATTTGATTCGACTTGAATCTTTTTCAGGAGCAGAAGATCGTACAGCGGCCAGAATTGAAGAGTGGTTTTCATCTTACGACATTCCTTTTCNAAGAAAGGACAACAATATATGGGCTACAAATAAGTNCTTTGATCATCAAAAACCCACCCTTCTTTTAAACTCACATCACGATACAGTTCGTCCCAACCAAGGCTACACTCGAAATCCTTATAGTCCNGATATTGAGGACGGAAAGCTTTACGGATTGGGAAGCAATGACGCCGGAGGTGCACTGGTTTCTTTNATTGCATGTTTTACCCATTTTTACNATCAAGAAAATCTCGACTACAACCTTTTGATGGTTGCTTCTGCAGAAGAAGAGAGNGCAGGAAAGAAAAGCTTGCGATACCTCATTCCCNATCTTCCTCAAATTGATGTTGCCATAGTTGGCGAACCTACCTTNATGGATTTNGCAATAGCAGAAAAAGGGTTAGTTGTTTTTGATTTAAGCTTAAANGGAACTGCAAGTCACGCCGCGCATCCAAACAAGGATAACCCCTTGATGAAACTCNCTAAACTCNTAAAAGCTATTGATGAACTTGAGTTNGAAAAGGTTTCCCCCCTACTCGGTCCTGTAAAAGCTACTTTAACTCAGCTAAACGCCGGTAGTCAACATAATGTCGTTCCTTCAGAAGTGAATATGGTACTTGACGTTAGAGTTAATGAATGCTACTCCAATAAAGAGATAGAGCAAATTATCCNATCAANTCTGGATTGTGAAGTCAAAGCACGTTCGTTAAGACTCAAAAGTTCTTCTATAGATNCTGACCATCCGCTAGTGAAAGCTGGCATCGCACTGGGTAAAAAAACTTATGGCTCCCCTACCCTTTCTGATCAAGCCGGNTTGGATTGTCCTTCNTTAAAATTAGGCCCTGGTGACTCTACTCGGTCACATTCTGCAAATGAGTTTATTTTTGTTANNGAGATTGAGGAAGGCATAACTTTTTATATCAACTTGTTAAATCAAATTCTATAAGCTTATGAAACTGTGGCAAAAAGACACTTCGACCAATGANAAAATTGACCATTTTACCGTAGGCAACGACCGTACTTATGATTTGGCATTAGCTCCTTATGATTGTATCGCTTCCAAAGCACACGCAAAAATGCTCGGTGAGATTGGATTATTAACATCAAAAGAGGTAAAGGATTTAACAAATACTCTGGATCGTATATTAAAGTCTACCCAAAAAGGAGACTTTGTAATTGAAAAGGAATTCGAAGACATGCATTCCAAAATCGAGTATTTACTTACCCAAAAACTGGGNGATNTAGGTAAAAAGATNCATACAGCTCGCTCCCGAAACGATCAGGTTCTAGTAGCGCTTCAATTGTACATTAAAGAAGAATTAGTTCAGATTAAAAAAGAGGTAGTCAAATTATTCGACCTTCTTCTCAAACTTGCTGAAACGTATCAAAAAGATTTACTTCCCGGTTATACGCATATGCAAGTTGCCATGCCCTCTTCATTTGGGTTGTGGTTCTCAGCCTACGCTGAAAGCCTGGTGGATGANGTNNCTTTTCTGAATACTGCCTTTCAATTAGCTGATCAGAATCCCTTGGGCAGTGCTGCNGGCTTTGGTAGTTCTTTTCCCATAGATCGAGAACTGACAACCGAAGAGTTAGGATTTAAAACATTAAAATACAATGTAGTAGCTGCACAAATGGGGCGTGGTAAAGTTGAAAAAGCCTCTGCAACTGCTATTGGGATGCTNGGTGGTACTCTTGCTAAACTTGCCATGGACATCTGCATGTATATGGGGCNGGATTTTGATTTCATCCACTTCCCAGAAGAATTGACTACGGGCTCCAGTATTATGCCCCATAAAAAAAATCCAGATGTATTTGAATTGATCAGGGGAAAATGCAATCTTCTCCAAGGACTCCCTCAACAACTCGCATTGCTAACTTCCAATCTTCCAAGCGGATACCACCGAGAAATGCAGTTAGCAAAAGCCCCGCTTGTGGAGGCTTTTCAAGAAATCAAAGCTTGTGTTGAAATGATGCATTTCAGCCTATCAAAAATTGAAGTCCGGAAAAACATAACCGATGACGCTAAATACGATTATCTCTTTAGTGTAGACACACTCAATGAATGGGTAAAACAAGGTATTCCCTTTCGTGAAGCCTATCAAAAGATGGGTAAAGAGATTGCTTCGGGAAACTACAATCCAAAACGTGACTTAAGTCACAACCATTTGGGTAGTATAGGCAACCTGCAGTTGGATGCAATCAGAGACAAAATGAAATCAGTGGGCTCTTAAAAATCACGATAGTTCCACTGACCTCTATAAGCGCGGTCAAGCATCAAGTTTGCTCCAGGGTCATCTACAAATTGCTCTCTCACTGGATTCCATTCCAAAGGTCTTTGCAAAGAATAGGCTATGTTAGCAACATTACAAACCGAAGCCGTTCGATGACCAATCTCTACATCGCAAATTGGACGTGTTCTATTGCGGATTGCATCCAACCAATCTTCGTGATGGTTTTCGCTATTATAGACCCGTTGGGTGTCTGAATCTTTCAATGGAGTATCAGCTAAAGCCTTATTTGGATACGTTCTCAAATAAGATCGGCTTACTTCCAAACGACCTTCACTTCCAATAAATTGGATTTCATTATTCCCATCACCCCATTTGGTGTGTGTAACTTTAATTCCATTGTCATAGGTATAAGTCAATCCACTTTCTGCCGGGCTAGATGGTGGTGTAAACAATGTAGGTCCTGAATGGTCTTGATCTAATGCCCACTGAATAATATCAAACATATGAGCTCCCCAATCCGTTATCATACCTCCTCCAAAAGGTTTATAATCTCTCCACTGCCCCCAACGTTTATCTTCCAACGGGCAAGCCAAGTCCATATGATATCCTCTATAAGGTGCAGGTCCAATCCATGCATCCCAATCAATAGTATCTGGGGTTTTTTGAGTCGGTAAATCACAGGCTTTATAGGGAGCTCCTACAGCAACTTTAATTTCCTTTATCTCCCCAATGTAGCCGTTGCGTATCAATTCTACTCCATGACGAAAACGTTCCCATGAGCGCTGCATACTCCCCGTTTGAAATACCCTTTGGTATTTTCTCGCCGCATCTACCATTGCTCTACCCTCTGCAACAGAACTTGACAAGGGTTTTTCACAATATATATCTTTCCCCGCTTTAGCAGCATCCACTGCCATTTGAGCATGCCAATGATCCGGTGATGCAATAACTACGGCATCAATATCNTTTCTTCCTAAAAGTTCTCTATAAGATTTGATTTCATTTAACTGCTGCGAGGNTTTCTTTTTTCTGANGAGTTGTTTTTGAAAAGTTTCNGTAAAATAGNCCATTTTTTTTATATCAATATCACTCACAGCTACAACAGCTGCNTTGTCATAATTGACAAAGTTGGTCATTAAACCTCTTCCCTGTCTTCCTACACCGATAAAGCCAAGTTGGATTTTATCGTTNGGNGTCACNCCAGAAAANCCCATTACATGACTCGGNACAATACTAAAAGCAGAAGAAGCTACTGCTGATTTTTTGATAAATGATCTTCTTTTCATAATTTANATCCGTCGTTTAGGTTTTGAGCAATNAAATTAAAAAATAATACTCNAAGCCTATCCAAACAACCCCAAAAATATGAAAAAACTACTTTTCCTAATCGTAATACTTTTACAAACTTGCACTGATCAAGTAACAGAAGAAAATCTTATTGGTACAAAAATTCGAGTTAATTCCTATAAAGAATCCTGTATGGGTATCGTCCCTCAAAAATGTTATCTTATCCAAGAGGGTAAGGCTATTGGTGGGAATGGCTGGCAACTGTTCTATGACCCTATTGGAGGCTTTGATTACACTGAAGGTTTTGTCTATGATTTGGATGTGACTATTTTAGAAATTGAAAATCCACCCCAAGATACATCAGGGCTTAGATACATCCTCAACAAAGTACTCAGTAAGACTAAAGTCGACTAGTTTTAGGTATGAATAGCGCGGTTTTCAGTAGCTGCCAATGCTGCTTCTTTAACTGCTTCTGCATAAGTAGGGTGAGAATGACTCATACGGGCAATATCTTCAGCTGAAGCTCTAAACTCCATTGCTGTAACCGCCTCAGCAATTAAATCTGCTGCTCTTGCTCCGATCATATGAACTCCTAATACCTCATCTGTATCTGCATCTGCTAAAATTTTAACAAAGCCGTCAATGTCCATACTCGCTCTAGCTCGTCCTAGTGCACGCATAGGAAACTGTCCTGTTTTATAGGCTCTACCCTCTTCTTTAAGCTGTTCTTCTGTTTTTCCTACTGCAGCCACCTCAGGCCAAGTATAAATAACATTAGGAATAAGATTATAATCAATATGCGGCTTTTGGCCTGCGAGATATTCAGCAACCACCACTCCTTCTTCCTCAGCCTTGTGTGCCAACATCGCTCCCTGAACTACATCACCAATAGCGTAAATATTTGAAGCTGTTGTTTGAAGGTGATCATTGACCACTACCTGACCTCGTTCATTGATTTGAATCCCGGCAGCTTGGGTGTTTAATCCGTCAGTATAAGGTCTGCGCCCAACGGACACCAAACAATAATCTCCTTCAAAAGAAACTTCAGCTCCTTTCTTATCTGTAGCCGTAACATGGATTGTGGTTCCTTTTCGCTCTACATTATTCACTCTGTGAGAAAGGTTGAATTTCACCCCTTGCTTCTTCATAACTTTCATCAACTCTCTAGACAATCCAGCGTCCATTACAGGAGTAATACGATCGGCATATTCAATGACAGTAACCTCAGCACCCAGGCGTCTGTATACTTGACCAAGCTCAAGTCCAATCACACCCCCACCGATGACGATTAAATGTTTTGGTATTTCTTTTAGCTCTAAAGCTTCTGTAGAAGTAATCACACGCTCTTTGTCTAATTTGATAAAGGGCAAAGTCGCCGGCTTGGATCCGGTGGCAATAATTGAATTTTTGGCTTCTATAGTTTGCGCATCAGCTCCTTCAATTTTTATGTGAGTAGCATCTTCAAAACTACCAACTCCATGCAACACATCAATTTTATTTTTTCCCATCAAAAAATCGATTCCTTTAGTCGTCTGCTCTACAACAGCTGCCTTTCGGTCGATCATTTGTTTAAAATTAATTTTAAGCGCTCCCTCAAATTCGATGCCGTGTTCTGAAAAATGTTTTTGTGCAGACTCGTAGTGATGGGATGAATCCAACAAAGATTTTGAAGGAATACAACCTACATTAAGGCAAGTACCTCCTAATGTATTGTATTTTTCGATTAGTGCAGTTTTCATACCCAACTGAGCACATCTAATAGCAGCTACATAGCCCCCAGGTCCTGATCCGATAATGGCAACATCGTATTTTTTCATATTCACAAATGGTTTTCGCTNTCAAAAATACAAATGTTTCCTCGCTCTTCACCATCCAAAAGAATGCTTTTAAAATATTTTTTTCTAATTTTATAAAAGACCCCTAATCTCCAATGAAATGACTCATACCACTTTACCCAAACATTACAAAGCCATACAGCAAAAGTCGAGGGACTTAAATTTCGGTCAAATATCAGAAGATGAGGTCGGTGTACTCTTAAGACTTTTGGTCTCCTCCAAACCTTTTGCAACAGTTTTGGAGTTGGGTACAGGTACGGGTATGGGTCTCGCTTGGTTAGCAGAGGGCCTTCATCCCGAAGGAAATCTGGTTACTGTTGAAAAAGATAAAACACTACTCGAAGTGGCGCACTCACTTTTTAAAGAAGACAACCGTATTGAATTTGTAAATCTGGATGCATCTGAGTGGATAGAGAAGAACAAAGAAGCGCGTTTTGATTTGGTGTTTGCTGACACTTGGGCTGGGAAATTTACTGATTTAGAAGCGGTGCTTAAAATGGTAAAACCCAATGGCTTTTATTTGATTGACGATTTAAATTACCAAGCCCATTGGCCTGGTTATCATCAGGAAAAAGTCCTTTTTCTAGTTAAAAAATTAAAATGC
This sequence comes from Flavobacteriaceae bacterium TMED48, assembly GCA_002167945.1. Taxonomy (GTDB): domain Bacteria; phylum Bacteroidota; class Bacteroidia; order Flavobacteriales; family Flavobacteriaceae; genus MS024-2A. The sequence goes on from NHDB01000030.1 coordinate 8,970, forward strand.
CATCCTGAATTTTATACGTTCCCTATTGATGTAGGTACCGGTTTGATGCTACTTTGCAGAAAATAGAAGCCCACTTTAGTGAGCTGTTGACCAACTTCTCAGTTAAATTGATTAAACTTGTATCAGATCAAAACAAAAAGTCTTGAAAAGCAAACAAATCTCTCTTGGATACGCTTTATTACCCATTTTAATTTTANTCATCCTCTTGTCTTACAATGTTATCGTCTTCGGCGATGATGCNTTAAGTGGNTCTAATCAATTTATCNTATTACTNGGAGGNGCAGTAGCTGCAATTGTCGGCTTTAAGTGGAAAATTTCGTATGAAGTTATGCTCAAAAAAGTTGCTGAAAATTTACAGTCAGTAACTGGAGCGCTTCTTATCCTTCTTTTTGTCGGCGCCTTGGCAGGAACTTGGCTAGTCAGTGGAATAATTCCTGCAATGATTTACTACGGATTACAAATCCTTCATCCGAGTATTTTTTTACCAGCCTGCATCATCATTTGTGCCATAATCTCACTTGCTACAGGGAGTAGTTGGACTACTTCAGCAACAGTAGGTATTGCACTGATTGGTATTGGAAAAGTACTCGGTATACCAGTTGGAATGGTTGCAGGGGCTGTGATTTCTGGGGCTTACTTTGGAGACAAACTATCCCCACTCTCTGATACTACTAATTTAGCTCCAGCGATGGCAGGTGGTGAGCTTTTTAGTCATATTCGCTATATGACATTGACCACTGTACCCAGTATTATTGTGACCCTGATTGTTTTTTTTATAATCAGTTTTACGCAGACTACTGCAGGAACAGCAGATATTGATTCCTTGATGCTTGCCATTAAGGATAAATTTACAATCAANTTCAGTTTATTTTTGGTGCCAGCGGTNGTCGNATTTCTAATCGTTCGGNAGGCACCTCCNTTGGTTGCTCTTTTNNTTGGAACTTTGTTGGGAGGGCTATTTGCANTNATTTTTCAAAAAGACATCCTNATTGAAGTTGCCCAAGCCAGTGGATTTAGTTTTGAGGTAGCCTACAAGGGAATCATGAATGCCATTACGGTTGCTACAGAAGTAAAAACCACAAATCCTTTGCTCAATGACTTATTCAGTTCAGGAGGAATGGAAGGTATGTTGGGAACGATATGGCTCATTATGTGTGCAATGGTTTTTGGAGGGATAATGGATGCTATTGGAGCACTCGCTAGAATCAGTAATGCGCTACTGAGCTNGGCAACTAGTACTTTTCAATTNTTTGCTAGTACGGTAGCCTCTTGTTTGGCGATTAATCTGACCGCATCAGACCAATACCTATCCATAGTCATTCCAGGAAAAATGTTTGCTGAAGCCTACAAAAAAAGAGGGCTGGCACCTGAAAATCTCAGTCGAACTCTTGAAGACTCTGGTACTGTTACCTCAGTGCTAATCCCTTGGAACACTTGTGGAGCTTATCAATCAGGTGTGTTAGGAGTCGGAGTTGGCGAATANTTTATCTANGCNNTNTTCAANTGGTTAAGTCCATTTATGACTTTACTTTACGCAGCATTTAAAATCAAAATAGNTGCTANAAAAGACGNAATNNCNCAATAAGAAAAACTTATNAAATCATCAATTATTATAAATTNAAANTGATTGNTTAATTGACTACATTAGTTATTTTAGTAGTCTAATAAATCACAAATTATGAGCGAAAGTAAATGCCCTTTTCACGGTTCGACAACAAAATCTTCTGTTGGAACTGAAAACAACGATTGGTGGCCCAATCAATTAAACATTGATATTCTNCGTCAACACGACAGTAGGAGTAACCCTATACCTGAGGTCAACTACAGAGANAATGTAAAAAAATTAGATNTAGATGNTGTCAAGGCAGATGTCAAAACCATGCTCAAAGATTCTAAGGATTGGTGGCCAGCAGACTGGGGTCACTACGGTCCATTCTTTATCCGAATGACNTGGCATGCTGCTGGAACTTACAGAACAGGAGACGGTCGCGGTGGAGCCGCAACCGGCGCACAGCGCTTTGCCCCATTAAATTCATGGCCAGACAACGGAAACCTTGACAAAGCCCGAAGACTGCTATGGCCTATCAAAGAAAAATACGGGAATAAATTGTCTTGGGCTGATCTTCTTGTTCTCGTGGGTAACGTGGCCATCGAAGATATGGGAGGACCAAACCACGGNACNGTTNTGGGGCGTGAAGATATTTGGCATCCAGAAAAAGATATTTATTGGGGAGCAGAGGACNAATGGTTGGGAGANAATCGTTATGNCGAAACTCGTCAGTCTCTTGAAAATCCCCTTGCAGCTGTACAAATGGGANTGATTTATGTAAANCCTGAAGGACCTAATAGTAATCCNGATCCCGCACTTTCGGCTCAAGACATTCGTGAAACATTCAAAAGAATGGCGATGAATGATGAAGAAACTGCTGCGCTTACAGCTGGAGGACACACTTTTGGAAAGGCACACGGGGCTGGAGATGCTGGACTTGTTGAAGCAGAACCNGAAGGAGCTCCGGTCGAAATGATGGGTCTTGGATGGAACAATAAACACGCTTCTGGTGTTGGTGTAGATGCCATAACCAGTGGTATNGAAGGGCCCTGGACCACNAANCCAACCCNATGGGATATGGGCTATTTAGAACTTTTATTCAAATACGAGTGGGAACTTAAAAAGAGTCCCGCAGGNGCTTGGCAGTGGCATCCNATGGATTGCGCNGAAGAAGATATGGTTCCTCAAGTAGACGGNAGNGATGTAAAAGTGCTTCCCATGATGACTACTGCTGATATGGCCATGAAAGTAGATCCGATTTACAATANAATCTGTCAGCGATTTTTGGCAAATCCNGATGAATTTGGAGAAANCTTTGCTAAGGCTTGGTTCAAACTACTTCACAGAGATATGGGNCCCAAAACCAATTATATTGCTGGAGACTTTAAAGATGCAAACTATATCTGGCAGGATCCTACTCCTATCGGAAAAATGTTGACTTCAGCTGAAGAAGATGCAGTTCGAAGTACATTGGCAAATTCCGGTCTTAGTGTTCAAGAAATGGTCAACACAGCCTGGGCAAGTGCGAGTACCTTTAGAGGTTCTGATAACCGTGGAGGAGCCAATGGAGCTCGTATTCGTTTACAACCTCAAAAAGACTGGGACGTCAATAAGCCTGAAGAACTATCAAGAGTTCTGGCTANATATGAACAAATTGCNGCTGAGCAAGGAACCAGTGTAGCCGATGTAATCGTAATCGGTGGAGCTGTAGGGATTGAACAAGCTGGTGGAGAAAAAGTAGAGGTAACTACGGGTCGCGGCGACGCAACTCAAGAAGATACCGACATAGATTCCTTCAATCTACTTATACCGAGAGCCTGTGGGTTTAGAAACTACTCTGAAAAAGAGTTTGCTGTAAGCCCAGAGGAACTCATGCTTGACAAGGCACAACTTCTAGGATTAAACCCTGTAGAAATGACTTTACTTACAGGTGGACTTCGCGCTATGGGAATTTCCCACAGCGGTGATGGCGTTTGGACCGATGGAAAGCTAGACAATAGTTGGTTTAAAACTTTACTCTCTATGGATGTTAAGTGGGATACAACTGGATACAACAGTTATGTCGCTTCAGATCGTGCTACAGGTGCAGAAGTGAGAACAGCTTCTAGAACAGATCTAGTTCTNGGTTCGAATTCTGAACTTAGAGCCATTGCTGAAGTTTATGCTCAGGATGATAANAATGATAAATTTGTACGTGATTTTATCAAGGCATGGAATAAAGTGATGAATGCAGATCGTTTTGACCTTCGATAGTATTCAACAGTTATAAGAATGATAAAACCCGGTGTTTACATCGGGTTTTTTTGATTGTGATCTCAATACAAACTTATTATTGATTTTTAATCCATTGGTTCTATATATCCCTTTGGAATTGAATTTGTATTTTTGTGTAGAGATTAATACTCAATGGCAAAAAAAAAGCGACCCAAGCAAATCGACCCAAAAATAAAACGTCAGAGGCAAGTTCTCTTTGGCGGGGCTTTGTTGCTTCTAGCGCTACTTCTGACAATCGCTTTCGTATCTTATTTATACAGTTGGAAAGCTGACTACAGTACTTTAGGAGCACTAACGGATCGAACTGTAGTTGCCCAAAACGTACTCAATAAGTTGGGTGCGCTTATCAGTCATTTTTTTATTTATCAAGGTGTTGGTCTAGGAGCTTTTTTGATCCCCTACCTTATCGGCTTAAGTGGCTATAAACTATTCTTTAATGGAAGTACCAAAGGTCTAATAAGTCCATTGGCTTGGGGAATCGCACATATACTTTGGACCTGCTTAGCTTTTGGCTATGTATGGACAGAGTTCCCCATTTTATCTGGTATTATTGGTTTTGAAATTCACTCCTTTGCCGTTATTTATATCGGACGCCTAGGGCTCTTGGCAATACTGTCCTTTTTATTTCTTTGTTTTATCGTTATCGAATTGGGATGGACACCAGAAAAAATGGCTTTATGGTCCCAGTCATTAAAGAAAACTGAAACACAAAAAACAAATGAAGAAATTGCTGATGAAGGAATTGAAATTGATCTCGATTCAGTTTCCGAAGCTTCTCCCTCTATTGAAAATTTGGAGGAAGAAATTGCTTTAGACAATTCAACAGACAAGGAGGAGACGGCTGTTTTAGACACTGACCCTATTGCAATGGAGATTGAAGCACCTGTTGAAGAAAGTGTAGAAGAAGAACTGTCTAAAACCCTAGTTGAAAAACAAGGCTTTTTTGACCCTACTTTAGAACTCAGTAGTTTTAAAAGACCGGGTATAGATTTATTGAAAGATTATGGGGATAGTGGAATCACCATCAATCAGGAAGAATTGGAAGCCAATAAAAATAAAATTGTTGACACCCTCAACAATTATAAAATTGGAATTGCAAATATCAAAGCAACCATAGGTCCTACGGTAACTTTGTACGAGATTGTACCTGATGCGGGTATTAGAATTTCTAAAATTAAAAATTTAGAAGATGATATTGCACTTTCACTATCGGCTCTTGGCATTCGAATCATTGCTCCAATTCCTGGAAAAGGAACCATAGGAATTGAAGTTCCAAACCANAAGCCAAGTATAGTCTCCATGCGNTCTGTNATNAGTGCTTCTAAATTTCAGAACGCAGAGATGGAATTACCTATTGCTNTGGGTAAAACNATAAGCAACGAAACTTTTGTAGTNGATCTCGCTAAAATGCCACACCTNTTGATGGCTGGNGCCACAGGTCAGGGNAAATCTGTTGGNNTAAATGCNGTTTTGACTTCNTTACTNTATAAAAAACACCCNGCTGAAGTAAAGTTTGTATTGGTGGACCCNAAAAANGTAGAACTCAATATTTACAATAAAATNGAANGNCACTATCTCGCAAAGCTACCCGATACAGAAGAGGCTATNATAACAGACAANACCAAGGTAATCAANACCCTAAATTCTCTNTGTATTGAGATGGACAATCGCTACGAACTNTTAAAAAATGCGATGTGTCGTAATCTGAAAGANTACAATAAAAAATTTAGAGAACGAAAGTTNAATCCAAATGAAGGNCATAGCTATTTACCNTANATCGTTTTNGTNGTNGATGAATTTGCTGATTTGATCATGACNGCAGGAAAAGAAGTTGAGACTCCTATTGCCCGTNTGGCGCAANTGGCNCGTGCGATNGGNATCCACTTAATCATTGCNACNCAACGNCCNTCTGTNAANGTGATTACNGGNATCATNAAAGCTAACTTNCCNGCTNGAATTGCCTTTAGNGTAACCTCNAAAATTGATTCTAGAACGATTTTAGANAGTGGAGGTGCTGATCAACTCATCGGAAGGGGTGANATGCTTTACACTCAAGGAAATGAGTTGACACGAATCCAGTGTGCNTTTGTTGANACTCCTGAAGTAGAACGAATTGCNGCTTANGTGGGTGGACAAAAAGGCTATNCCGATGCTCATTTACTTCCTGAATATGTTGGTGAAGAAAGCCAGAGCANCTTGGATATTGATATCAGTGAACGCGATNCNNTGTTTAGAGAGGCCGCCGAAGTAATTGTTACCGCACAACAAGGTTCGGCATCTTTATTGCAACGAAAATTAAAATTAGGGTACAATAGAGCAGGAAGAATCATCGATCAAATGGAGGCTGCAGGAGTAGTAGGCCCCTTTGAAGGAAGTAAAGCCAGACAAGTTTTAGTCTCTGACTTCGCAGCCTTAGATCGGTTATTAAATGANGAAGAGAATTGAGTATCTTTCCAAAAAATAAAATTGCCATGAGAAAACAAATTGTTTTCCTTCTTTTTACATCTGTTTTGAGTATTCAACTGAATGCTCAAGACACAAAAGCTGCTCAAAAGCTTTTAGATGAAGTCTCAACTAAAATTGCCTCTTTTGAAACCATGACCTTTGAATTTGATTATGTACTTGAAAACAGACAAGAGAACATCAAACAAGAAACCAANGGATCCGTCACTGTATCAGGAGACCGTTACAAATTACTTTTTCTAGGNGCTGAACAATTATTTGATGGTAAAAAAACCTATACCATAGTCCCTGAAAACGANGAAATAACCATTACCAGCGTCGAAGAAACAGAGGACATTGGANTAAACCCTTCTAAACTTTTGTACTTCTATAAAGAGGGNTATNCNTTTCAGTGGGATATCAAACAAAATGTAATGGNACGANCAATTCAATTTATCAAACTCATACCTACTGAGGAGAATAAAGATGTAGATTATCTTTTATTAGGTATAGATACGGTCAAAAAAACCATCTACCGACTGATTGAAATAGGATCCAATCAAACACGAACAACCCTCACGATTTCAAATTTTGTTNCCAACGTGAAACTGACTANCAATTTCTTTGAATTTGATGCCTCATTGTATCCAGATTATTATATAAATCAGTAGACTTTGAAAATNATTGATCGCTACATTTTAAAAAGCTATCTCACACGTCTTTTCAGTGTTTTTACTATCTGTATGTTTATTTTTATCATACAGACTTTTTGGTTATTTATTGATGAACTGGCCGGAAAAGGTCTGGACNTTCTGATCATTNTCAAATTTCTCATCTATTATTCTCCCAAGCTTATCCCACTTGTATTACCTCTATCAGTATTGTTAGCATCCCTNATGACTTATGGGACACTTTCAGAAAATTATGAGTTTGCAGCCATGAANTCTACAGGCATTTCACTTCAACGTGCACTTTATGGCTTNGTGATCTTTCATATTTTACTAGGTATTGGAACCTTTTATTTTTCCAANCACGTGATACCTTACGGTGAATTAAAATCGTATAATCTGAGACGAAACTTAGCGAAACTGGAACCCACATTAGCCATACGAGAAGGGATTTTCAATGAAATTGGCGAAATCAACATAAAAGTTAAAAGAAAGTATGGAGATAATGATCGCTTTTTGGAAGATGTGATTATTCACGAATACAGCCGCAATCAAAAAAATAATATTGTCATAAAGGCCGAACGAGGGGAAATGAAAAACGAGCCAACCGATCCCAACCTAAAATTAGTACTCTATAATGGCAATCGCTATGAAGATATTGAACCTAAAAAGGCACGTGATAAACAGCGAATACCTCATGCTAAGGTATCCTTTGAAACCTATGAGATGAATATCGATCTCTCTCAATTCAATCAAGTTGATTTGGAAGAAGAGAACTATACCTCAACCTTTAGAATGCAAAAAATTGATCAGTTAAAAATTAGCATCGATACCTTACAACGGAATTACGGAGAACAACAGGACGTATTTAGTGAAAACTTTAGTAAAAAAAGCGCAATTACTAGTATTGTTAGGGAAAAACAAGTTTCTTCAAAAAAAGACAGCTTACCACAAGATATTTTTAAATTTATAGTAACTGAAGAATATTGGAAAAAAGCCCAATTGATAGAAGAAGCCATGTCAACAGTTCGTATTGGAATGAGAGATTTGAATTCAAAAAAAAATCAATTCTTTAGCTACCAAAAATTAATCAACCTACACAAAGTTGAATTACAAAAAAAATACACCCTTTTATTTGTCTCCCTTTTATTGTTTTTAATTGGGGCATCTTTGGGAGCAATCATTCGAAAAGGAGGTATTGGGCTTCCTCTTGTTTTATCCGTATTGATATTTTTGACCTATCACTACATTGGATTATTCAGCACGAATGCAGCAGAGGATAACAGCATATCACCCTTTTTTGCTTCTTGGCTTTCAACCCTAATTTTGACACCATTTGCAATTATTTTGACGCAAAGAGCATCTTCGGACAAAGGATTTGTGAGCTTGTCCAACTTCTATTACCAAGTTGCAGAAAAATTCAAAAGACTTCCTTTTGTTAAAAAAAGATTACAATCAGAATGACAACACAAAAAATTAAATTAAATACGATTCCAGAGGCTATAGAAGCCATTCGAAATGGNGAGGTTATTATCGTTGTAGATGATGCCAATCGTGAAAATGANGGAGATTTTATAGCNGCAGCAGAAAAAATAAGCCCTGAGTTGATCAACTTTATGGCTACACANGGNCGNGGATTAATCTGCGCACCTCTTACCGAGGAACGCTGTCAAAAATTACACCTTGGTCGAATGGTAACTAACAATACCGACCCCATGGAAACTGCTTTCACTGTATCTGTTGATTTAAAAGGTAAGGGAGTAACTACTGGAATTTCAGCTTCCGACCGAGCCCAAACCATTCGGGCTCTAGTAAACAAAGAAACTTCTGCTTACGATCTTTCAAGACCTGGACATATTTTTCCTCTTATTGCGAAAAGCGGTGGAGTTCTCAGAAGAACAGGACACACTGAGGCAGCAATTGATTTTGCACGTCTGGCGGGTATGCAAGCGGCTGGAGTAATTGTTGAAATCATGAACGAGGATGGAAGTATGGCTAGATTACCAGAATTAACAGAAGTTGCTAAAAAATTCAATCTCAAGATCGTATCTATAGAAGACCTTGTATCCTACAGAATGCAGCATGATAGCTTGATTGTAAAAAAGGCTGATCAGGATATCAAAACACAATATGGAGACTTTAGGCTAAGAGCTTATGAACAAACCACAAACGGAAATGTTCACCTTGCACTTACCAAAGGGACTTGGAACACAGAAGATGTCGTGTTGACTCGAATTCATTCTTCAAAATTTACAAACGATATTCTTGGCACCTTAACAGGAACAATTCGAAAAGGTCTGGACGATATTTTTGAATTGATTAACAAGTCTGACAATGGAGCTATTTTATTTATCAATCAAGAACAGGCTCCTGAAAATTTACTTTCACGCATAGAGCTTCTAAAACAAATGCAAAAAGAAGGAAGAGAGAATAGTGCTCCGCCGATGAAAATGGACTTTAAAGATTACGGTATCGGGGCACAAATCCTTCACGATCTCAACATACAAAAACTAAGAGTAATCAGTAATTCAAAACAAGCTCCTAGAATAGGAATTACCGGTTACGGCATCACTATAGAAGGCTATCAGAATTATTGAGTTTATTCGAAAAACCAAAGTTTTATTGCCATAATAAAAATGGTAACTAACATAGCAATACGAATGACTCGATCTCCCTTTTTAACAGACCAACGGCTTGCCCACCACGCTCCAAAAAGAGTTCCCAAGGCCATAAGTGAACCCAATTTCCAGTTAACTGCATCGTTGTAAGCAAAAAGTGCAAGAGCAACGGCAGAATAAATCATGACGACCAACACTTTAGTCGCATTTGTTTTTACTAGACTAAGGCGATTTAATCTATTTAAAAAAAGCATAATCACAATTCCTATACCTGCGTTGATAAATCCGCCGTAAATTCCTATGACAAAAAATCCCAATATTGAATAGATTAAATATTTGCCCTTTAGCCGTTCAGGTAAATTTAGTGCAAGAGACTTTCTACGAATTAAAATAAGGAAACCTACTATCAACATAATTACGGCTAAAATCCGATTGAATAGCGCTCCATCGACTTTCAAAGCGATTTGAGCTCCAATAACAGCACCTATACTAGCACTGATTCCTAAATAGATTGGAAAGGGAAAGGTATGTACTCCTTTGCTTCTATAGCCTAAAGCCCCCCCTAAAGATTGGACTACTATAGCGATACGATTGGTTCCATTTGCTATGGCTGGTGGAAGTCCTAAAAAAATTAAAACAGGTAATGTAAATAATGAGCCTCCTCCTGCTAAGGTATTGATGATTCCGGCAAAGAACCCTACTACAACCAACAAAATACCCTCAAAAAGTGACATCATAATTTAACGATAAAAATACAAAACTCATCTTCTGCTATAAGAAAAAAAGACAAAGATTAAATATTTCNTAATCAAAAAAAGGAATATATTTGCAACCGCTAAGGAGAAATGGCAGAGTGGTCGAATGCGGCAGTCTTGAAAACTGTTGAGGGTCACACCTCCGGGGGTTCGAATCCCTCTTTCTCCGCTGTATAGTCCTGAAAACCCAGTGTTTTCGGGACTTCTTTTTTTCAGTTGCCTGTAGAGTTGACTTTTCTATTTCTAACAACACTGATTTTCACTATTCAAATTTAGTCGTTTTTTTATTGAGTATCTTTGAGTATTCAAATAAAATTCATTCCAATTCACAGTATTTAATAACCAGCAAGGGCATGGACTACCTTAATCTATGTTATTGCATAAACTTAAGAGAATGAATTTATCTAACGATTACGCAGACTTCATCCAG
>NHDB01000031.1 GCA_002167945.1 Flavobacteriaceae bacterium TMED48
ATTAGATGCGGCAGTTGCTTTATCCTTAAAAATCAATATTCCCAAAATTGTAATTGGGATGACGGTAGTTTCTTTTGCTACCTCAGCTCCAGAGCTAATTGTTAGCATAAAATCAGCTCTTAAAGGATATCCCGATCTAGCTCTAGGTAATGTTGTTGGGTCTAATATTGCCAATTTAGCTTTTGTTTTAGGAGTTATCTTAATAATTTCACCTATACGAGTGACCAAAAGTTTTTATAAGACAGACTGGCCTATCATGATGATAGCAACACTTTTGTTTTATTCTTTCCTTCAAGCTGATGGGTATTTAAGTCAAGTCGAAGGGGGGATATTGTTTGTTTTACTCCTCATTTTCTTGATTTATCTTCTTTTTTTTCAGAAAAAAGCAGTGATCGAAGAAAAAGTTGAAATCGATGAAAAAGAAATGCTTTTAACTCAATTGACTTTCATATTTTTTGCCGGGGGCTTTTTTCTGTGGTTGGGTTCTGAAGTTATTGTAAATTCTGCAGTTTCTTTGGCGACCTCCTTAGGAATAAGTGAACGTATCATTAGCATTTCAGTAGTTTCTATTGGAACAAGTATTCCTGAGCTATCAGCTTCCATTATTGCGATCATCAACAAAGAAAAAGCAATTTCGATTGGGAATCTTATTGGTTCAAATATTTTCAATATTCTCGCTGTTATGGGAATTACTGCAATGATTCATCCGATTAGTGTGATGGATCGCGAAATATTAGATATTGACTTCTTTTGGATGATATTGGTCTCTTTACTGATATTCCCCTTGGTGTTTATTCCTAAAAAAATGTGTTTGGGACGTCTTGAAGGGTTCTGTTTACTAATCATCTACGGATTATTTCTAAATCAAATGTTTACATAAAAAGAACATTCCCAAGTGTGAGCTCAGGGATGCAAGTTTTAATCCGTTATCTAGCTAAATAAATATATTTAAGCCGATTTAACAGTTTTGATAATTCGAGATGCAATTTTATAAGGATCTCCGTTTGATGCAGGTCTTCTGTCTTCTAACCATCCTTTCCAGCCTTGCTCAACTGTCATGATTGGTATTCTGATAGAAGCTCCTCGGTCAGATACACCAAAACTAAATTCGTCTATAGACTGTGTTTCGTGATCACCGGTAAGACGTTGATCGTTATATGCTCCGTAAACTGCGATATGTTCTTTTACAACAGGACGAAATGCTTCACAAATTTTCTCATAGGTTTCTTTAGAACCACAGGTTCTTAAAACCTCATTTGAAAAATTGGCGTGCATACCAGAACCATTCCAATCTGTAGCTCCAAGAGGTTTTGGATGCCAATCAATAGCAAGACCGTATTTTTCTCCAAGACGCTCAAGCAGGTATCTAGAGACCCACATTTCGTCACCAGCTTGTCTGGCACCTTTCGCAAAACATTGATATTCCCATTGGCCAGAAGCAACTTCAGCATTGATTCCCTCAACATTGATACCTGCCTCAAGACATTGGTCTAAATGTTCTTCAACCATTTCTCTACCAAAGGCATTTTTAGCACCTACAGAACAGTAAAACTGACCTTGTGGGGTTTGGTCTCTTGGGAAACCTAGAGGTAGATTAGTTTCTGGATCCCATAAAAAGTACTCTTGCTCAAACCCAAACCAAAAATCATCATCGTCATCATCGATAGTGGCACGGCCATTCGAAACGTGAGCAGTTCCGTCAGCGTTTAGAACTTCTGTCATCACTAACCATCCATTTTTACGATCAGGATCTTCATATAATGCTACTGGCTTTAGTAAACAGTCGGAAGAATTACCTTCTGCTTGGCGAGTTGATGATCCATCAAATGACCACATCGGACAGTCGTCCAGAGTTCCTTTAAAATCGGTTACAATTTTTGTTTTGCTGCGAAGACTTGCAGTAGGCTGGTAGCCATCCAACCATATGTACTCTAGTTTAGCTTTACTCATGATATAAAATATTTTTTTATAAAATTAAAATATAATATTACCCCCCAATTAAGTAATGGCTTAAAGAAATTAACAATGTTTAATTTTTATGAACACCCTATTTTTTGATGGGTAAAATTTATTTTTTNTCATTTTNNANAGAAATCACTGTAAAAAATTCAAAATAATTAACTTTATGATCAAAATATTTCTCATTTAAAGATCATGCAAACCTTACGAAAAAAAAGTTTAGAGCATCTTGCCAATACCCCAAAAACAAATAAGGGGGANACTTTATCTAATATCGAATTTGCTTCAAATGTCCTCAACCGCAAACAGCTTCAAAAGTTTATTAGTGAAAAAGCTTTTGTACANATGCAACAGTGTATTGAAAAAGGAACNCAAATGAGTACTTCCTTGGCTGATCAGATTGCTTCAGCGATGAAAGCGTGGGCAATAGGTAAAGGGGCTACTCACTATTCTCACTGGTTCCAGCCTCTTACAGGTGCTACTGCGGAAAAGCATGAGTCGTTTTTTGATCTAGATCCTTTTGGAAATCAAATTGAAAAGTTTGATGGGGATCAGCTNGTTCAACAAATTCCAAACGCATCCAGTTTTCCAAGTGGAGGAATCAGGAACACCTTTGAAGCNCGAGGTTANACCGCATGGGATCCCACCTCNCCTGCATTTATTTTTGAAAATACCCTCTGTATTCCAACCATCTTTGTGTCGTATACTGGAGAAGCCTTGGATTACAAAACACCATTTCTTAAATCACTTCAAAAGTTGGATGATGCAGCAGTAGAAATATGTCGTTTTTTTGATAAAAATATTTTAAAAGTTAACNCTACTCTTGGATGGGAACAAGAATATTTTTTAATCGATCGCAGTTTAGCGCTAACTNGACCCGATTTGATGCTGACTGGCAGAACTTTACTTGGTCACGCCCCATCNAAAGGGGAAGAACTCAATGATCATTATTTTGGATCGATCCCCTCAAGAGTGAGTGACTTCCTTATAGAGCTTGAAAAAGAGTGTAAATTGATCGGAATACCGATAAAGACTAGACACAATGAGGTAGCCCCAAGTCAGTACGAGGTNGCTCCCGTATTNGAAAACGCCAACNTAGCGGTCGATCATAATACCCTNTTAATGGACNTNATGAATAAGNTTGCTTACAAACATAATTTTGTAGTGCTTTTTCACGAAAAACCTTTTGATAAGATCAATGGNTCGGGAAAACACATCAACTGGTCATTGAACACAAATACTGGGATTAACCTTTTAAGNCCCGGAAAAACCCCAATGAGTAATCTGCAGTTTCTCTCTTTCTTCATCAATACCATAGCTGCTATTTTGAGATACAAAGACTTGANTAAGGCGGCTACAGTTTCAGCTTCCAATGACTTGAGGATAGGTTTTAATGAGGCACCATCATCAGAACTTTCANTTTTNATTGGGAATTACCTNTTAGAGGTTTTGGAAGATCTTGAAAACGTATCCAAAGGAAAACTATCCCCTGAGGAGAAAACAGATTTAAAGCTGAATGTAATTGGAAAAATCCCAGAAATCTTATTGGATAATACAGATAGAAATAGAACAGCTCCAATTGCCTTTACAGGAAATAAATTTGAATTCAGATNAGTAGGCTCTAAATCAAATTCTTCAAAATTGATCACCGTTTTAAATGCTGTAGTAACAGAACAACTGTTGGATTTTAAAATTGCCGTAGACAAGCTCATTGATGGGAAGAAGATGAAAAAAGACGATGCAATTTTNAATGTTTTAAGAGAAACTATTTCCTCTATAAANCCTGAATTATCAATTCAAAACAATACAAAGGAATCTGCACAAGTCTCAACTCCCAAAGANCTTCCCAGTTATGTTGCAACAGAAACTATAGCTCTTTTTGAANCACTTNAAATTTTTTCTGAAAGAGAATTGACAGCTCGATATCAAGTAGACCTTGAGGCCTATATTTCTACTGTACAAATTGAATCAAGGACCTTAGGGGATATGGCAAGAAANCATATCATCCCAACCGCCATTCGNTACCAGAATATGTTGATAGAAAACATTCGCGGATTAAAAGAGATTTACGGGACTTCNTACAAAGAGTTTGCAAGCGAACAATTGGTAATACTTGAAAAAATTTCAAAATATATCGCTGAAATCAATGATGGGGTAACCCAGATGACCAACGCCCGAAAAAAAGCAAATAGCACNGCTGATTTTCACAAAAAAGCANTTCAGTACGCTCAAACAGTCAAACCCTTTTTAACCAGTATTCGCTATCAGTGCGATAAATTAGAACTTACCGTCGAGGATACCCTATGGCCACTAGCAAAATATCGNGAACTGTTGTTTGTTCGTTGATAAGTATCCTTTTTTACACACTTTAGATTTAGCTAAAACCCCTACTTTTGTATAAAACCAGTATATGTCTAATCGGTATGCNCAGCGGGGGGTTTCTGCCCAAAAAGAAGATGTACATCAAGCGATAAAAAATGTAGACAAAGGACTCTACCCAAAGGCTTTTTGTAAAATTATCCCTGACGTGCTCANGGGAAGCGAGGATCATGCTATTGTAATGCATGCTGATGGTGCGGGTACAAAATCTTCTCTTGCCTATATGTACTGGAAAGAAACGGGAGACCTTTCAGTATGGAAAGGGATTGCCCAAGACGCTCTAATTATGAATACAGACGATCTGCTCTGTGTTGGAGCAAATCAAAANATCTTGCTTTCNTCNACTATTGGTAGAAATAAAAACNATATTCCAGGAGAAGTGATAGCAGCNATTATAGAAGGTACAGAAGAACTTTTAGAAACCCTCAATAANTGGGGGGTTTCAATNTACAGCACTGGTGGAGAAACAGCTGATGTTGGTGATTTAGTGAGAACTATTATCGTCGATTCTACAGTAACNGCTCGTTTACANAAAAAGCAAATCATTGATAATGCAAACATACAAGCAGGAGANGTGATTGTTGGGCTTTCCTCTTCTGGACAGGCGACCTATGAAACAGAATACAATGGCGGAATGGGCAGTAACGGGCTTACTTCAGCCAGACATGATGTGTTTTCAAAAGAACTTGCAGCCAAGTATCCAGAGAGTTTTGATCCTACTGTCCCTGAGGACTTGGTCTATTCTGGATCAAAACAGTTGACAGATGCATTAGAAGATGTTCCGATTGATATAGGAAAACTGGTCTTGTCACCTACTCGAACCTATGCACCTATAGTCCATCAAATTTTTCAAAATATTGATAGAAGCCAAATACATGGAATGATCCATTGCAGTGGTGGTGCACAGACAAAAATCCTACACTTTGTTGACCAACTTCATGTGATTAAGGATGCGCTCTTTCCAGTGCCTCCTCTTTTTGATTTAATTCAAAAAGAATCTGAAACTTCTGGTAGAGAAATGTATCAAGTATTTAATATGGGCCATCGGATGGAGTTTTATGTTTCTCCATCACAAGCTGATGAAATCATTTCAATTTCAAATAGCTTTAATGTAGATGCAAAAATTATTGGTCGAGTTGAAGCTTCTCCTGTTAAAAAACTTAACCTCAAAACCCCCTATGGATCTTATGAATACTCATGATAAATTTAAAATAAACGACTCATTTACTGTGTTGTTAATTTTGTGTGTTTTTTCTTTTGCGAGCGCACAAGAAGATTTATTCAGTTCAATTCGGGAAGAATCTGAAGCAACCAAAACCGAATTACTTCCCAGGAAAATGGTTTTTACCCAGCGCTTACTTTGGGGTGAAAACGGCTTGATGAGAAAGACACAGTGGTCTCCTCTAACAATTGAACAGCGCGAAAAAGAGCTAAAAATTAGAAGAAAAATGCTTAAAGCACACCAGATTATCGGATTTGTGACTCTTGCAGGCATGATCGCTCAAGGGGTAATGGGAACCCAATTGTATAAAGGAGATTATCGACACTACGAAACGCACGAAACCCTTGGAAATTTAACTTCAATAAGTTATTTTACTGGGGCAGGCCTTTCACTTTTTGCCCCCCCGCCTTTAATCAATAAAAAAACAAAAGGATTGAGCTCTTCTCAAGCGCACAAGTATTTAGCCACTATTCACTTTTCAGCCATGGTTGCTACTAACTTTTTGGCAGAAGAAAATCAACAATTACACCGCGCAGCAGCTTTTACAGCCTTCGGGAGTTACGCAGCGGCAATTTTAGTATTTAAATTTTAATAATATGCAGCTCAGGATAAGCCTTTTTATACTTTTAACTCATTTGACTCTTTTTGGTCAAGAAGTCCGAAAAAATGTCAATGAGCAATCCTCATTTATTCGATACGAAGGAAAACATTTACTGCATGATTGGGATGGGATAAATCAAAAAATCAAAGGGATAGCAGTGGTGGATGAAGCTACAGACGAGATTTTTAAAATTGCACTACTAGCTAATTTGAGAGATTTTGATAGTAATAATTCGGGTCGTGACGCACATGCTTTGGAAGTATTGGAGGCATTAAGATTTCCTGAAATCAAATTTTATTCTGAGGACATAAAATTCGACTCCAAAACCGTTAACTTTTCGGGCTCACTTGAATTTCATGGAATATCAGTTACTCGAAATATAGAAGCTGTTCTGTCAAAAACCGAGCTTGGTACTGAGTTGGTTGGTGAATTTAAATTGATTCCTTCTGATTTCAGAATTGAATTGCCCTCTTTTTTAAGTGTTAAGATGAAAGATTTATTGAAGATTAACTACCGAATTGTCATTAATAAATAAATCACTTAATCTCCTGACAATTTGTAAATTTGTGCTTCTATGCTAGAAAAACTTCAAATAATTCAACAACGCTTTGACGAGGTTTCTGATTTGATTATCCAGCCTGACATCATTACTGATCAGAGGCGCTATGTTCAATTGAATAAGGAATANAAAGATCTNTCGCTTATGGTTGAAAAGATCAAATCTTATAAAANCCTCCTTTCGAATTTAGAAGAAGCTGAACAGTTACTCAAAGATGAAAATGATGAGGAGATGCTTGCAATGGCAAAAATGGAGATTGAAACCNNAAAAGAGCAAATTCCANNNTTGGAGGAAGAGATTAAATTTCTATTGATNCCTAAAGATCCAGAAGATGCGAAAAANGTAGTGGTTGAAATTCGTGCCGGNACTGGAGGGGATGAGGCGAGNATTTTTGCCGGAGATNTGTANAGNATGTATACCAAATATTGTCAGACNAAAGGTTGGAAAGTAAGTTTTGTTGATTCTAGTGAAGGAACAGCTGGAGGTTTTAAAGAAGTGATTTTTGAAGTATCTGGAGAGGATGTATACGGAACCATGAAATACGAATCAGGTGTTCACCGTGTGCAGCGGGTACCCCAGACCGAAACTCAAGGACGGGTTCATACCTCGGCAGCTACAGTAATGGTATTGCCTGAAGCAGAAGAGTTTGATGTTGAAATCGACATGAATGAGGTGCGAATTGATTACTTCTGTTCCTCAGGGCCTGGAGGTCAATCGGTAAATACTACCTATTCTGCCGTTCGTTTAACACACGAGCCAACAGGCATAGTAGCTCAATGCCAAGATCAAAAATCACAGCATAAAAACAAAGACAAGGCACTTAAGGTTTTACGGTCTAGATTATACGAATTGGAATTGTCCAAAAAGCTAGCATCAGATGCTGAAAAACGAAATTCATTGGTCTCCTCTGGGGATCGCTCAGCAAAAATAAGAACCTATAATTATCCCCAAGGACGTGTAACAGACCATAGAATCGGTTTGACTCTATATGATTTACCTAATGTGATCAATGGAGACGTCCAAAAACTTATAGATGAGTTACAATTGCATCAAAACACTGAGAAACTTAAGGAGGCAGGTGAGATAATATGACACAAAAACTGCTCTTTGAACAAATAAAAGCGAAAAAATCATTCCTCTGTGTTGGACTAGATATTGATTTAGAAAAAATACCTCCTCATCTCAAAGATTATGAAGATCCACTTTTTGCTTTTGCAAAAGCAATTATCGATGCTACACACTCCTATGCAGTTGCCTATAAGCCCAACCTTGCCTTTTTTGAAACATATGGCTTAAAAGGATGGAGTGCGTTTGATAAAATAACCCAATATCTCAATCAGCATTATCCCAATCATTTCGTTATCGCTGATGCCAAAAGAGGTGATATTGGCAATACGGCGAGTCGCTATGCAAAAGCTTTTTTTGAAACCTATAATGTCGATGCTGTAACTATAGCACCTTATATGGGTAAAGATGCTGTGGAGCCGTTTTTAACTTTTAAAAATAAATATGGAATTTTACTTGCCTTGACATCTAATCCTGGGGCGTTTGATTTCCAACTAACCGAAGTTGAAGGGGAGAAGTTGTATGAAAATGTATTACGGACTAGCCTCGAGTGGAACGGAGCTGAGCAATTAATGTATGTTGTTGGTGCAACAAAAGCGACTGCAATTACGTCCATTCGGAAAATTATTCCTCATGCATTTTTATTGGTGCCCGGAGTAGGAGCACAAGGCGGAAGCTTACAGGCAGTTGCGGAAGCAGGAATGAATGCTCAATGTGGAATTTTAGTCAATTCCTCTAGAGGTATAATTTACGCCTCTCAAGCAGAGGATTTTGCTGAGGTTGCAGCTAACGAAGCCCAGAAACTGCAAGAAGAAATGGCAATATATTTGTCACAAAAAGGCTTACTCTAGTGCTGCATCATTCTATTTATAAATCCGAAAACGGATCAAAACAGTGGATTACTTTTATACATGGTGCTGGAGGGAATTCCTCTATTTGGTTCAATCAAGTTCGATTTTTTAAGACGTACTTTAATGTATTATTGATCGATCTTAGAGGACACGGAAAATCAAGTGACTCTCCAGACGAATTGGTCTATTCATTTGATTTGATCATTTCCGATCTAGTTGAGGTATTGGATCACCGTAAAATAGAAAGATCACATTTTGTTGGGATATCCTTGGGGAGTATACTCATTCAGAAAATGGTGCACTCTCATCCAGATCGAATTGAAAAAATTGGTTTGGGAGGTGCTATAATTAACCTGAACCTACAGTCGAGAATCCTTATGTTTTTGGGAAAATTGACACAAACTATACTTCCTTTTATATGGATTTATACCTTTTTTGCTTATGTAATTATGCCTTATAAAGCACACAGAAAATCAAGGGCTTTGTTTATCCGTGAAGCAAAAAAGCTGTCTGAAAATGAATTTAGAAAATGGTATAAATTGACCGCCAACCTACTCCCTCTATTAGAAAAAATAAGAAAACGTGAGGTTAAAATACCTACGCTTTACATCATGGGGAGTCAAGATTATATGTTTTTACCTTTTGTTAAGAAAATTGTGAACCTTCATCAATATTCAAGCCTATTAACCTTAAAACAGTCAGGTCATGTGGTAAACATAGATCAACCTGAAAAATTTAATCTGGGACTCTTGGATTTTCTGCAGTCGTAGACTAATTGAAAACTATTGTCTTGTTATTGTAAGTCATGATCTTACGTTCGCAATGAAGCTTTAAGGCTCTGAGTAAAACAATCCGCTCCAAATCCTGTCCTTTTAAGATAAAGTCTTTAACCTCGTGTCCGTGAGACACGCGAATGATGTCTTGTTCTATGATGGGTCCAGCGTCCAATTCTTCTGTTACATAATGACTTGTAGCTCCAATGATTTTAACTCCTCTCTGAAATGCGGAATGATAGGGTTTGGCTCCTGGGAAAGCAGGTAAAAAAGAATGGTGAATATTTATGATTTTTGAAGGATATACATTGATAATTCGAGACGAGACTATTTGCATATATCGAGCCAATACGATACAGTCTACCTCATATTTTTCAAGTAATTCCAGTTGTTTTGTTTCTGCTTCTTCCTTGGTGTCTTTGGATACAGCAATGTGATAAAACGGAATATCAAACTGCTTTGCGATGTGTTCCAAGTCCTTGTGATTACTGATGATGAACGGTATGGTACAGGCCAGCTTTCCTGAGCTTTGTTGAGCAAGAATATCGTAAAGACAATGATCGTACTTGGAAACAAAAACAGCCATTTTAGGAAGGACATCCGCCAGGTAAAAACTACAAGACATCTGAAAGGGTTCGCCCAATTCTTTGTTAAAGGTAGTTTTGAATCTTTCAAAATTTGATAGATCAAAGTCCCCTTCAACTTCTATCCTCATAAAAAAAGCACCTTGGATGCGATCGACATACTGATCGATATAAACAATGTTTCCGTTTCGTTGATGAATAAAATTTGTAACTGCTGCAATGATTCCTTTTTTATCAGGACAATACATTAATAAAATGAGTCGTTTCATGGGGGTATACAAGTTATTCTCCCGGTTGGGTAATTTTAAAATTTTCTTTTTCTTTCGCTTTACTTACCATTTCTTTAACCTCTGAAAGTAATTTTTTAGCATCGTAGATAACGCCCTGACGAATGGTGTGTTTTACTCCCCCAACACGGACTACTTCGTTGTCTTCCGTCAGCTTGATTGCTCCTGTGCCGTAGAGTACCTTAAAGTTTTCCAGTGGATTTTCTTCTATGATCACAAAATCTGCATCCTTTCCAATTTCGATAGATCCAGTTTGATTGTCAATGCCCAATGCCTCAGCGCCATTTAAGGTAGCAGCACGAATCACTTCAAGGGGATGAAAGCCAGCTTCTCTAAGCATTTCCATTTCCCTGATATAGGCAAAACCGTATAATTGGAAAATAAATCCAGAATCTGACCCTGTTGTTACTCGACCTCCTCTGTTTTTGTATTCATTGATAAAGGTCATCCACAACTTATAGTTTTCTTTCCAATTTACTTCCTCCTCTGTTCCCCAAAAATGCCAGTAAGAACCGTGCGATATTTTACTGGGTTGATAAAATCTCCATAACGAGGGTAGGGTATAGTCTTCATGCCATTCTGCTCGTCTTGCTCTATGCAGGTCACGACTTGCTTCATAAATATTAAATGTTGGGACCATGGTAAAATCCAATGCTATNAGCTCGTTCATTACCTTATTCCAATGATCAGAATAGGGAGNAGCAGCTTGTTTCCAAAGTTTTCCTGCTTCACCAAAACGATNTTGTTCATTCTGATAGTTGTAGTCCAGCGGGTAATTTTGNACTGTTCTGTCGTTGAATAGAGCTTCGGGGAGTCCGTACCAATGTTCCATAGTAGTNAGTCCAGCCCGAGCCGAGTGGAGTACATTCCATCGGGCAACGCTCAATTGGGCATGATGACAAGCAGAGCGTAAACCTAGTTTTTTATTTTCATCAAGTGCAGCCGTCATAATTTCAGGNTCAGCTCCAAAAAATTTAATGCCGTCAGCTCCATTTTTGGCATTTTGGCGAACCCATTCACGCGCCTGTTCAGCAGTGCTTATTNGCTTTTCACTTCCTTGTCCAAAGCCNGTATAGNCTAGTATTCTAGGCGCTNTGATTTCGTTTTTTTTACTTCTTCGTTTAAGGTCGGTAGCGTATTNNACTCCACGTCCACTNGGCTCTCTTACCGTAGTGACTCCATGGGCTAACCACAATTTAAAAACATAATCCCATTCAGCTCCTTGCGATTCCCCACCTATATGTCCGTGCATATCGATAAAGCCTGGAAGAACAAACTGACCATGAGCATTAATTTCTTTACCACCTGATTTTAGTTTGGGCCTTTTAGCTTCATTGATTTCAACTCCTGGATAACCTACAACATCAATGCCTATTATTTTATCATTTTCTACTGTAATGTCTACAGGGCCTATTGGCGGTGCTCCATTACCATTAATAAGAGTAGCTCCTCTTATGATTAATTGTGAAAAAGGTCCCTCTGAAGAATTGCTCGTGAATTCTTGTGCACTGATAAAAAAGAAACAGTTAAGTAGGACGAATTGAAGTAGCTTTTGCATGATTATTTTTTTTTAAATATATACAAAAAAACCTCCTGACACTGTCAGGAGGTCTTGATTCAATACTCAAGGCTTATGGTTATAACCTAAAATTAATGTTGATTTAGTCTGAAGTCAGAATAAGCATCCATCCCGTGCTCCATTAAATCAAGGCCTTTTAATTCTTCGTTGGCATCAACTCGAAGACCTATTGTTTTTTTGATGGCAAATAATATAATAAATGCAGTAATACAAGAAAACGCACCTACGATACCTACACCGATTAATTGGGCGATAAATTGATCTGCTCCTGCCATGGCTCCAAAAACTCCGACAGCCAGAGTTCCCCAAATTCCACAAATTAAGTGAACGGCAACCGCCCCTACCGGGTCGTCAAGTTTGAGTTTGTCGACGAGTGAAATTCCCAGTACAATAATGACTCCAGCTATGATACCTATTAAAATGGCGTCTGTAGGCCCCATCTGATCAGCGCCAGCTGTGATACCAACAAGTCCTCCCAAAACGCCATTCATAAACATGGTTAAGTCAAAGTTTTTATATAGGATATTCGAGAAAACTGCTGCAGAAACTCCACCAGCTGCTGCTGCTAAACAAGTGGTAACTAAAGTGAGTGAAGTAAGCTCTGGGTCTGCTGAAAGTACCGAACCTCCATTAAAACCGAACCATCCTAACCAAAGAATAAGAACACCTGCTGCTGCTAAGGGAATATTATGTCCCGGTATCGCGTTTGGTTTTCCATCTTTTCCGAATTTTCCAATTCGCGCCCCTAAAAGGTAAATTGCAATTAATGCAGCCCAACCACCAACCGAGTGGACGAGAGTAGAGCCAGCAAAGTCATAAAAACCCCATTGGTCTAAAAATCCACCACCCCATTTCCATGATCCGATGATGGGATATACTATGCCTACATATAAAATAGTGAAGAGCATAAAACTTTTGAGTTTGATCCGTTCAGCTACAGCTCCTGATACTATAGTTGCCGCTGTTGCTGCAAACATCCCTTGGAATAGGAAATCAGTCCACCAGGTGTATCCTCCACTTGCGTAGTCTATAGTCATGCCACCCTCAGGGGCAGCAATTCCAAAACCAGCAAATTTAAAGAAGCCCATGGCTCCTTCTTCGAATCCGGGATACATAAGGTTAAAACCACCGATACAATAAAGTAATAATCCAGCTGTGATCACGAAAAAGTTTTTGAATAAAATATTTACTGCATTTTTTTGTCTTGTAAGCCCAATTTCAAGAAAAGAGAACCCAAGGTGCATAAAAAACACAAGTGCTGTACAGATCATCATCCATACGTTATTGGCTGTAAATAGTGCAGTTTCCATATTGATATAGTTTGTTTTTTATTGTTTAGTTAAGTGATTTTCCGCCCTTTTCTCCGGTACGAATTCTGTAAGCTTCCTCTACGGGTAGTATAAATATTTTCCCGTCACCAACATTGTCTGTAGCAGCTGATTTTAGGATAGCGTCGATAGTTGGTTTAACAAAATCGTCATTAACTACTATTGAAAGGTATCTTCTCTGTATTTCAGAGGTACTGTAAGTTATTCCTCGGTATACATGCCCTTCTTTTTCATTTCCAACACCTGTTACATCCCAATAACTAAAGAAATTAACTTCAACATTATGTAAGGCTTCTTTTACTTGTTCAAATTTTGACTTTCTAATTATTGCTTCTATTTTTTTCATTTTAAGTTATTATAGTTTAAGTTTTAGAAAAATACCCCTCAATAGAATTGATTGAGGGGTATTTAAATTTTATTCTCTTTCTCTTTTACCTGGATAAGCTATTGTTCCATGTTCTGAAATATCTAAACCTTTCAATTCTTCCTCTTCAGTAACACGTAATCCAATTGTATATTTTAGTATCGAAAATACAATAAATGACAATAGAATAGCCCAAATCATGTAAGCAACTGCACCTGTAAGTTGTGCAATAAATTGAGATGATCCTCCACCATTAAAAAGTCCTATTCCAATATCACCATCAACACCCCAAAGCCCAATAACTATTGTTCCCCAGAATCCTGCTACTCCATGAACAGAGACTGCACCAATTGCATCATCGATTTTAAGTTTTTTCTCTATAAATTCAATAGAAAAAACTACAATAATTCCCCCAATTAAACCTGCCATTACTGCCCCAGGTGCAGTCATATTTCCGCATCCTGCTGTAATACTTACAAGTCCTGCTAGTGCTCCATTAAGGGACATTGAAAGGTTTGATTTTTTCAAATATAACCAGGAAGTGATTAATGCTCCTAATCCACCAGCAGCAGCAGCTAAATTTGTTACAAGAACGACTGTAGATGCACCAATAGCATCATCTCCACCCCAAGCTAATTGTGAACCTCCGTTGAAACCAAACCAACCAAGCCATAATATAAACACCCCAAGTGTTGCAGTAACTTGATTATGCCCTGGAATTGGTAAGACTTCACCATTCACATATTTTCCAATTCTAGGTCCTACCATGAATGCGGCAACCAAAGCAGAAAATCCACCTACACCGTGGACTATTGAAGATCCTGCAAAATCAATGAACCCAAGATTAGTAAGCCATCCTGAACCCTGCCATTGCCAACCGCCAGATATTGGATAAATGATTGCAGTCATGACAAGTGTGAAAATCGCATATGTTTCAAATTTAGTTCTTCCTGCAATTGCACCAGAGACTATTGTAGCTGCAGTTGCAGCAAACATCGTTTGAAAGAACAGATCTGCACCCTCTCCTTGGAATAAGCCACCCCAAAAGAACCAACCGTTAGAGGTGTCACCATACATCAATGAATACCCGATTAGCCAATAGGTTAATGATCCGACGCAAATGTCAAGAAGATTTTTCATGGCTATATTAACAGCATTTTTTGAGCTTGTCATTCCAGACTCAACAAGAGTAAACCCAGCCTGCATAAAAAATACAAGAATTCCTGATAAAAGCATCCATAGCATACCCATATCACCATCAATTGCAGAAGTGTCTTGAATAATTAATGGAAGCTTTGTAAATAAATTTTTTATTAACATATT
>NHDB01000032.1 GCA_002167945.1 Flavobacteriaceae bacterium TMED48
TCCTTTATCGAAGACAACATTCAGCCACAGGCTTACAAAACATGGTTTCTTCCCATAGTACCGCTTAAGATAGCAGACAATGTTCTCAACATCCAAGTGCCAAGCAAGTTTTTCTACGAATGGCTCGAAGAACACTACGTTAAATTACTCAAGACTGCATTACAAAAGGAATTGGGACCAGACGCACGTTTAGTGTATTCCATCCGAATGGAAAATCGTTTTGGAAACACTACTGCATTTACCGAAAACATACCGAGTTCAAACCGCTCAGGACTAAGCCCACAACAAGTTGATGCTCCGTTACACTCTCAAAATGCTGAACTAAAAAACCCTTTTGTAATACCCGGAATCAAAAACTTACAGATTGAATCTCAGTTGAATCCAAATTACAGTTTTGAAAACTTTTTAGAAGGAGACTCCAATCGGTTGGGAAGATCCGCTGCACTAGCAGTTGCTTCAAAACCTGGAGGCACCTCCTTTAACCCCCTTTTAATATTTGGAGGCGTAGGCTTAGGAAAAACCCACCTAGCTCACGCAATAGGTGTTGAGATTAAAGAAAAATACCAGGACAAAACCGTCCTTTATATAGCTGCAGAGAAATTTACACAGCAGTACATCGAAGCAGTCAAAAAAAATACTCGAAACGACTTTATTCATTTTTATCAGCTCTTGGATGTTCTTATCATTGATGACGTTCAATTTTTATCTGGTAAAACTGGAACACAAGATGTGTTTTTCCACATCTTCAATCACCTTCATCAAAATGGCAAACAGGTCATCTTAACCTCTGACAAAGCGCCAGTGGACATGCAAGACATTGAACAGCGCTTGCTCTCTAGATTTAAGTGGGGCCTTTCAGCCGAATTGCAATTGCCTAATTACGAGACGCGTATTTCCATACTAAAAAACAAATTGTATCGTGACGGTGTCGAAATTGAGGAAGATATCATAGAGTATGTAGCTAAAAACATCAAAACTAACGTTCGTGAGCTTGAAGGAGCCATCATATCTCTAATTGCACAATCCTCTTTCAACAAGGCAGAAATCACCTTAGATCTTGCCAAAGAGGTGGTTATGAAATTTGTTAAAAATACCAAACGCGAAGTATCCATCGACTACATCCAAAAAGTTGTTTCCGATTACTTCCAAATGGATGTTGAAACACTTCAATCAAAAACAAGAAGGAGGCATATCGTTCAAGCGCGACAGTTGGCAATGTACTTTGCTAAAAAATTCACCAAAGCCTCACTCGCCAGTATCGGAAATCAAATCGGAAAAAGAGATCACGCAACGGTACTACACGCTTGTAAAACTGTTGATAATTTGAGTTTTACGGACAAGCAATTCCGTAAATATGTGGAAGACTTAAGCCAGAAACTCAGTCTCTAAACCTTTTTTGTTATGAAACAAGTAAATATACTCATGGTTTGTTTGGGTAATATTTGCCGTTCACCCCTTGCCCAAGGCATTTTAGAAAGTAAGATAGACGCTAAAAAAGTATGGATTGATTCAGCCGGAACTGCTGCTTATCATACAGGGAATCCTCCCGACTCTAGAAGTATCGCCATAGCTAATAAATACGGAATTTCAATTCAAAACCAAAAAGCGAGACCATTTATTAAGAAGGATTTTAATATCTTCTCAAAAATTTATGTAATGGATCAGAGCAATTACGAAAATGTCATTGCACTTGCTGAAACCCAACAGGAGATTGACAAGGTTGAAATGATTTTAGGGGCTGATAAAGAAGTCCCAGACCCTTATTACGGTGGCAGTGAAGGTTTTCAATACTGCTATGACCTTCTGGACCATGCTTGCAACCGTATTCAAAAATCCATAAGCTGAAATGGAAAAAGAAAATACTTATGGCACCCTTTTTCTTATCCCAACTACCCTTGGAGACAATCCTCCTTTGGAGGTTTTACCACTGTCAGTAAAGACCAAAGTAGAAGAACTCAATCACTTTATCGTTGAAAACGAAAAAGCTGCTCGAAGGTTTATAAAAAAACTTACACCTAATAAAAATCAAGATACATTAAACCTTTATCCTCTTAATAAGTTTACCACTCAAGAAGAAATTGCAACCTACCTCAACCCCTGCCTGGATGGAATGTCTATGGGACTGATGTCGGATGCCGGTACACCAGGCGTAGCTGATCCAGGAGCTTTTATTGTTTCCAAAGCACATAAAGTGGGGGTTGCGGTCAAACCGCTGGTAGGACCCTCCTCATTGATTTTAGCGATGATGAGCTCGGGCTTGAATGGACAGAGTTTTGCATTTAATGGCTACTTACCGGTAGATCAAAAACAACGAAAACAAGCGCTTTTAAAATTTGAAAAAAAAGCAACACGTGAAAATCAGGCACAACTATTTATAGAAACTCCCTACAGAAGTAAAGCGCTTTTTAAAGACCTCATCTCCACCCTAGTGCCTTCAACATTGGTCTGCATTGCCTGTGACCTGACCTTGAGTACTGAATTTGTAAAAACCATGACGGTAAGGGATTGGAAAAAGCAAAAGCCTGACATTGAAAAACGCCCCTGTATTTTTATTATTGAAGCAGGGTTTTAGCGGTAAATTCGCTGTTTGTTGATCCAGTTAACGTATTCTTTTTTATTGCGATTATGCTGAGCCAAAGTTTTGGCAAATAAATGATAGCCTGGCTTGCTTGGTGATGCAACAAAATACAAATAGTCGTGCTGTTCAGGTTTCAGTACCGCTTCTATGGCTGAAAGATCAGGCATTGAAATTGGTCCTGGTGGAAGCCCCTTGGATTTATAGGTGTTGTATGGAGAATTCAACTTAAGGTCCTTGTAAAGCACCCTTTTGATCTCTTGCTCAAAATCTCCAGAGGCCCTTTTAAGTGCAAAAATGACAGTGGGGTCTGCTTGAAGTCTCATTCGCTTTTTCAAACGATTGAGGTACAAGCCCGCAATTCGTGGCTGTTCCTCTTTTTTTACAGATTCTTTGTGAACTATAGAAGCTAAAACATACACCTCTTGTGGGCTTAAGCCTAGTTCTTTGGCTTGGCCCAAACGCCTCTTATTCCAAAAGCGCTTGTAATTATTCAGCATCATCGCTCTAAAGTCTTGAGGGGTTGCATCCCAAAAGGCATTGTAAGAATTGGGCAAATACATACTCAATGCATTTTCACTAGTAAACCCATTGGATTCTAAAAATTCATCATCGTAAAAAGCCTTTAGCAACTCATCCGCATCCGGTTCAATTTGGGCTGCTATACGCACTGCTAAATCTTCCAATCGTTCTTGATTGTTAAAGACCACAGAAACCGTCTGCTTTTGAGAACGCAGTACATTGATCAACTCGTTATTTCCCATCTTAGGGACTATTTTGTATTTCCCTGGACGTACACGAGTATCATATCCCTTCTTTTCTGCAGCAATTAAAAAACGATCTACGGACTTCAACAGTGGAAAAAGCTGCACCTCAAGGGAGTCTATGGTGTCGTCTCTATCGATAAAAACATAAGAGGCCTCATTGTTAAATGCGGTATTACTCCAAAAAAAGATCTGGTAAAAATTGATTACAAAGTAAACGCCTAGGAGCACTCCAATCAGGCTAATCGCGACAAGTAATTTTCTCTTGTACATATTTATAAGCGTATTTGATAAAACAATTCATCGTGAAAGCAACCCTGATAAAAGTTCCAGTCTTTTTTTATCCCAATCTCTACATAGCCTGCCGCAGCAAATAATTTGATACTACTGCTGTTTTCCATTGCTATATTGGCATATAAANTTTTTAGATTTAAATGCTCCTTAACATAGGNGTGCATCAATTGCAACGCTTTAGTTGCGACGCCCTTAGTTCTGTATGCATTTAAAACAAATATTCCAACTCCTGCTCTACGATGCAGGGGTTCAAAATCAAATAAATCGATAAAACCCAATACGNTATTTTGTTCATCTGAAATCACAAAGCGTTTTTGTCGCACTTCAAAAATATCTTGACTTTGCTGGTTGATATATTGTTTGAGAGTATAAAGTGAAAAAGGCTCTGTTTGATNNGAATAGCTCCAATATACCGTATCATTCTCTACCTGTTCTAAAACGGCAAGGTCTTCAGGTTCCAAAGCACGCAAATGAAGTTCCTCTNAGTTCATATGTCTATACTTCCTGAAAAAACAAAGACCGCAGGTCCNGTTAAAAAGATGGAATGATAGNTTNCATTACTCACTTCGAAAGAAACTGTCAAATCACCGCCCAAAGCTTTAAAATGGAGCTCGGTGGCGTTTGCTGACTCGCTNTTGTAATGCATGGCTAAAGCAGCTGCAACTGTTCCNGTTCCACANGCTAACGTTTCCCCCTCAACNCCTCTTTCGTAAGTTCNAATTTTATAGTGNGTAGGATCCTCTTTCTCAACAAAATTAACGTTGATTCCACCTGGNAAAAAAGCATCAGAATAACGAATAGCGGCACCCTCTTTTTGAATGTTTACNGCCTGAACATCTTCGACCAGTTCAATNTAGTGAGGAGAGCCTGTATCCACAACCAAAGCAGAACCTACTTTCGAAAATTCAGTGACATCTTGCATTTCAAGTTTAACTTGCATTGTATTGTCGTAAAATGCTGAATGAAAACCATCTACAGCATTAAATTTTGTGGTATTATTGATGATATTTTTACAATGAGCAAAGGCTACAGCACAGCGTCCGCCGTTTCCACAAAGCGTACTTTCATTGCCGTCAGAATTAAAATATTGCATCTCAAAATCAGCAGTTGAGTCGGAATTAATCAGTATCAATCCNTCTGCTCCAATCCCTTTGTGGCGGTCNCAAATAAAAGCAATTTGGGCTGTGGTCAAGCCATTGTATTTTCCCNGTCTATTGTCTAAAATTACAAAGTCGTTTCCAGCACCCTGATATTTGNCAAATTGAATTGTCATNGGTCAAAGATAATTAATTTTGNAGGGTGTTAAAGAGGCGTTAAAGGAATTTTACTTTTCTAAAAAATGAATAATTTTGTTAAAAAAATTNAATNCTATGAAATCATTTTTCAAAACTTTAAGTATTGCACTTTTGAGTGCCTTTTGCAGTATTTTTATTTATGATCAGTTTTTTCNAACTGNANAAAACAACAANNCTCAGCNAGAGCAAACNCCTACACTGATNCCTNCTAACTANACCTTTAATACNANCGGCTATGNAGCTGAGGCAACCGACTTTACCTCTGCNGCTNAAAAGACGGTCAATGCAGTAGTGCATGTTAAGAATACAAGTATCGCAGATGACAATCTTCCTTCCATTTACCGCTATTGGTATGGCNACGAGGACTTGCCCGAACGAATAGGGACCGGATCTGGGGTCATTGTTTCACCAGACGGCTATATCATTACAAATTATCATGTNATTGAAAACAACAGCACNATTGAAATCACAACCAACGACAACAAAACCTATGATGCCAAAGTGATCGGTACAGATCCTGATACCGATATTGCTGTATTAAAAATCAAAGCTGACGAAAAGCTTCCTTATGTCTATTTTGGAAACTCGGACGCAACACGTATTGGTGAATGGGTATTGGCTGTGGGGAATCCTTTTAATCTTAATTCTACAGTTACCGCCGGAATCATTAGCGCCAAGTCACGCGATTTGAATAAAAGAGATCGTAAAAACGAATCCTATATCCAAACTGACGCAGCAGTAAACAGAGGAAATAGCGGTGGAGCTTTAGTCAATACCAACGGTGANCTTATCGGNATCAATACCGCCATTTCTTCCATGACTGGAGGCTNTGTGGGNTATTCTTTTGCTGTACCTAGTAATGTGGCTCGTAAAGTTTTTGAAGACATCATTGAATACGGTGATGTGCAGCGCGGTTTATTGGGAGTAATGGGACAAGCACTAGACGCGGAGCTTGCCGCTCGTTTTGAAGTTGACGAAACCGAAGGTTTTTACATTACCGATTTAGAAAAAGGACTGGGTGCAGATCTCGCCGGACTAAAAGCCAACGACATCATCAAGAGCGTAGACGGAATTAAAATTAATGAATTCGCTGATTTATCGGGTTACCTTGCCAGCAAACGTCCTGGAGAAAAAGTAAGTGTGGTATACAAAAGAGATGGAAAAGAAAACAAAGTTTCTGTCCGTCTGGAGAAAATCAATCGAGCTATTTTCTATTATATGGAAGTACGCCCCATGACTGAAGAACAAAAAAANGAATACGGTACAGATCACGGACTCTANATCTCNAATATGAANAGTCGNAGNCTTTATCANAGAGGNATAGACAACGGTTACNTNATACTTGAAGTCAACGGTNAANAAGTTGATGATTTATCAGACATCAAAGGNATNGACGCTTCTGANGTNGANGANTTGCTNCTNCTCAGCCCTTCTGGAGAAAAGAAGATGCTGTTGCTACAATACTAATCCGAATNAAAAAACNAGCTTTTNATAACAAAGTCGNAGTGGTGCTNNGACTTTGTTTATTTTTACGCTTCAATNGTTCACTATGCGNATCGACATACTTACCCTTTTTCCCGAACTTTTACAAAGTCCATTTGAAGCNTCNATACTCAAACGCGCGATTCAATCTGGAAAAGCNTCAGTNCATTTTCACAATCTAAGAGACTATAGTCAAAACAAACANAAGCANGTGGATGACTANCCTTTTGGCGGGGGNGCCGGNATGGTAATNATGGTTGAACCCATTGANANGTGCATACAGTGCTNTAAAAAAAGAAAGGGANTACGATGCNGTNATNTANCTNACCCCAGANGGCGAAACNCTTAACCAACAAAATGCCAANCGNTTTTCNACTCTTGAGAACATCATTTTACTCTGNGGNCATTACAAAGGGGTNGATCAACGGGTAAGAGACCACCTAATCACCCATGAAATTTCNATCGGTGATTTTGTGNTGTCTGGAGGAGAACTNGCCGCTGCAGTTTTTTGCGACAGCATNATCCGNCTTATNCCNGGTGTTTTAGGAGACGAGTCCTCTGCCNTAACNGANAGTTTTCAAGANGGNCTNTTGGCNCCGCCGATCTATACCCGACCGGCCAGNTACAACGGCTGGGAAGTTCCTGAAATACTNACNTCNGGAAACACCCCTAAAGTAGAGGCTTGGAGGGAANAACAAGCATTGGAGCGNACCAAAAAACTACGCCCCGACCTCTTGAAATANACAGCTGCACNAAGGGACTCAGAAAATTAGTGNGGGTATTGTATACTCAAAAAATAAGTTTAATTTTGCANCACTAAAGATCAACCACTGACGATAATCGTGTATGTTGACTTTTAAAACTAAATAAATTATCAGATGGAAGCTTTACTCAATTTTGTTCAAAACGAATTCATCGAGAAAAAAGATTTCCCANAATTTGGAACCGGTGATACTTTAACNGTTTATTACCAAATCCGAGAAGGAAACAAAGTGCGTACACAGTTCTTTAAAGGGGTTGTGATACANATTAAAGGTCAAGGCCTNGCTAAAACGTTTACCATCCGCAAGATGTCAGGGACAGTTGGGGTGGAACGTATTTTTCCANTCAACATGCCTGGATTGGAAAAAATNGAAATCAACAAAAAAGGTAAAGTACGCCGTTCTCGTATTTACTACTTCAAAAATCTAAGAGGTAAAAAAGCGCGGATTAAAGAGGCTTAGAACAGACTTNAAAACCGCCCATGTGGCGGTTTTTTTANACCCTTTTTAACCTAAAAATAAAAGCTAGCACTTATATTTGCAAGCGAAATCAAAATTTAAACTNATGTCAAAAATTAAAGTAGCAAACCCCGTAGTAGAAATGGACGGGGATGAAATGACTCGAATNATATGGAAATTCATCAAGGATCAATTGATTCTTCCCTATTTAGATCTNGATATTAAATATTTTGATTTATCTGTCACTTCAAGAGACGCTACAGAAGATAAAATTACCATACAAGCAGCAAACGCTATCAAAGAACACAATGTTGGAATCAAATGTGCGACCATCACTCCAGATGAAGATCGTGTAAAAGAATTCAACCTTTCCAATATGTGGCGCTCTCCTAACGGAACCATCCGCAACATCGTAGGGGGAACTGTATTTAGAGAACCCATCATCATGAGTAACGTTCCCCGTTATGTACAGGGTTGGACCAAACCAATCTGTATTGGTCGTCATGCCTTTGGAGATCAATACAAAGCTGCTGATACAGTAACTAAAGGAAAAGGGAAACTCACTATGACTTTTACTCCTGACGACGGAGGGACACCAAAAACTTGGGAAGTTTACCATTTCCAGGAAAACGGAGTTGCCATGTCCATGTACAATATCGATTCTTCAATTTACGGCTTTGCCCGTTCTTGTATGAACCGTGCCTTAGACAAAGGCTGGCCTCTATACCTTTCCACAAAAAATACTATCTTAAAAGCCTATGACGGTCGTTTTAAAGACATTTTTCAAGAGGTATTTGACAATGAATTCAAAAGTGAATTCCAAAAAGCAGGTATTACTTACGAACATCGTTTGATTGACGATATGGTTGCAGCCGCCATGAAGTGGAACGGTGGTTTTGTATGGGCGTGTAAAAATTACGACGGTGATGTACAATCGGATACTGTAGCTCAAGGTTTTGGTTCTTTAGGACTGATGACCTCTACCCTGGTGACTCCTGATGGTAAGACCATGGAAGCAGAAGCAGCCCACGGAACAGTCACCCGTCACTACCGTCAGTACCAGCAAGGCAAAGAAACCTCGACCAACCCTATCGCCTCCATTTTTGCATGGACTAGAGGGTTGACTCACCGAGGAAAATTGGACCACAATCAAGAGTTAATCGATTTTTGCGCCAAACTCGAAGAAGTTTGTGTTGAAACCGTAGAAGGTGGAAAAATGACCAAAGATTTGGCCATACTCATCCATGGCGACGAAATGAAAAGCTCAGACTACTTGACGACGCAAAAGTTTTTAAGTGCTTTAAAAAAGAATTTAGAAGCCAAACTAAATTCCTAAGTACGAACTAAAAGAATACACCAACCTCACCGTCTTGGGCAGTGAGGTTTTTTTTTGTTTTATACCCGTCATTTTAGAGTCAGATTACCAACCGTTTTTATATATTTATGCTATGGCATTTAACAAAATCACCGAAGCAGATTCACACCACAACGATTTAGAACAAAAAAGCATAGCCGAACTACTTCAGGGCATGCATCAAGAAGATCAAAATGCGGTTCAGGCCGTGGGAAAAGTACTCCCACAAGTAGAACAATTGATCGCTAAAGTCGTAGAACAATTTCAAGACGGAGGGCGACTATTTTATATCGGCGCCGGAACCAGCGGTCGACTTGGCGTATTGGATGCCTCAGAATGTCCCCCTACCTTTGGTACGCCCCCCGAAAAAGTGATTGGACTTATCGCAGGTGGCGATCTGGCCCTTCGAAATTCGATTGAAAAAGCGGAAGACGACACCCAACAAGCATGGAAAGATTTAAACGAGCGCCAAATCTCAGCCAAAGATATTGTCGTAGGTATTGCCGCCTCGGGGACTACCCCCTATGTAGTGGGTGGACTCGACCTCTGCCAACAACACGGAATTCCAACAGCCTGTATCGCTTGCAATAAGGACGCTCCCCTAGCCGCTGTAAGCGACTTTTCTATTGAAGTTATCGTTGGGCCTGAATTTTTAACTGGAAGCTCTCGTATGAAGGCTGGAACGGCTCAAAAGCTGATTCTCAATATGATCACTACCGCTACTATGATCCAACTGGGACATGTCAAAGGAAATAAAATGGTGGATATGCAACTCTCCAACGATAAACTCGTAGGCCGGGCAGAACTTATGGTGATGGATGAACTTCAAGTAACCCTTAGTGTCGCCCAGGACTTACTAAAACAACATCACAAAGTTCGTGCTGCGATAAGCGCCTACCAAAAAGCTTAGTTTTTTTATCCAGACAAAAAACAGTTCCTATATTCTACTCCACTTTCCTATCTTTGCTTGAGAAAGCGAGACGATGAACCCACCCTTATTAATCAAAGGCCTGAAAAAGATTAGCTTGTGCTTGCTCTGTTGTTTTATCGGTCCGGTAATTGTTCACCAGGCGTTTAAAAACCAGGAGCATCCCCTTTACGTTCCAGTATTGATCTTAGGAATTCTTTTCCTAATAACTGCCCTCTATTACGGTTTTACAGGCATCAAAACCTTGGTCAATGGACTTTTAGGCGAACGCAAAACAAAACTTTAAAGAATCGATTGCGTGCTAGCAGGAGACCGCTTATCTTTGCGCATCATTGAATCGAACTATGATTGAAATTCGTTTTCCAGATCAGTCTGTACGCTCTTATCCCGAGGGCACTACGCCTTTTGAGGTTGCCCAAAGCATCAGCGAAGGACTGGCACGTAATGTCCTCTCTGCCAAATTTAATAAGCAAACTGTAGAGGCCTCTACCCCACTTCGAGAAGATGGGGAGATTCAGCTCTTTACCTGGAACGATAAAGAGGGAAAAACCGCCTTTTGGCATTCCTCAGCTCACCTTCTTGCTCAAGCCCTATTGGCACTTTATCCAGACTGTAAACTGACCATAGGCCCTGCAATCGAAAACGGTTTTTATTACGATGCTGATTTTGGAGAACACAGCCTGACCGAAAAAGACCTAATCGCCATTGAAAAGAAAATGTTGGAGTTTGCCCGTCAAAAGTTTGAGTTTAAAATGCGCTCCAGCTCCAAAGCAGAAGCCCTCGCCTACTACCAAAAAGAAAACAACCCCTTCAAGGTAGAACTGATTGAGAACCTGGAAGACGGTACCATTACTTTTTGCGATCATGCTGACTTCACCGACCTCTGTCGCGGGGGACATATTCCCCAAACAGGTGTCATCAAAGCCATCAAACTGACCAACGTAGCCGGTGCCTATTGGCGGGGAGACGAGACCAAACAACAACTGACACGGATTTACGGTATTTCTTTTCCCAAACAAAAAGAGCTAACGGAATACCTTCAAAGGGTTGAAGAAGCCAAAAAACGAGACCACCGCAAACTGGGTAAAGAGTTGGATTTGTTTACCTTTTCTCAAAAGGTGGGACAAGGCTTACCGCTATGGTTGCCCAGAGGGGCTGCACTAAGAGATCGTCTGGAGAATTTTCTTAAAAAAGCACAAGCTAAAGCTGGTTACGAGCAAGTCATTTCTCCCCATATCGGTAATAAAGAGCTCTATATGACCTCTGGACATTACGAAAAATACGGAGCAGANAGTTTTCAGCCCATCCACACNCCTGCNGAAGGTGAAGAGTTTTTATTAAAACCCATGAACTGCCCGCACCACTGTGAGATATACAAAGCCAAACCCTGGAGTTACCGCGACCTCCCAAAACGCTATGCTGAATTTGGTACAGTATACCGCTATGAGCAAAGTGGAGAATTGCANGGATTGACGCGTGTTCGAGGATTTACCCAGGACGATGCCCATATTTTCTGTATGCNAGAGCAATTGGATGAAGAATTTAAAAAAGTCATCGATTTGGTGCTTTATGTTTTTAGTTCATTAGGCTTTGAAGATTTTACGGCTCAAGTTTCCCTCCGAGATCCTGAAAAACCNGAAAAATANATCGGATCAACCGAAAACTGGGAACTGGCTGAAGCCGCCATTTTNAATGCAACCAAAGAAAAAAATNTGGACTATGTCGTAGAAACGGGTGAAGCNGCTTTTTACGGACCNAAATTGGATTTTATGGTCAAAGATGCCCTGGGNCGCCAGTGGCAATTGGGGACTATACAAGTAGACTACAACCTACCGGAACGCTTTGAATTGCAGTACAAAGGCAGTGATAACGAGCTCCACAGACCGGTCATGATTCACCGTGCACCTTTTGGAAGCATGGAGCGTTTTGTCGCTATTTTACTGGAACATACTGGTGGAAACTTCCCCCTTTGGTTGATGCCAAATCAGGTAAATATCTTGTGCGTTAGCGAAAAACACAAAAATTACGCTCAAAAAGTTTTAAATTTCTTGGAAAATCACGAAATTCGCGCCCTCTTAGATGATCGAAATGAGACCATTGGGAAAAAGATTCGAGAATCTGAAATGACCAAAGTTCCTTACATGATCATCATAGGAGAAAAAGAAGCTACAGAAGACAATGTATCTTTACGCAAACATTCAGAAGGCGATTTAGGTAGTTTTAGTTTGGGAGAAGTAGTTGAAAAGTTAAATAGTGAGATAAAAAGTAGCCAAGCTACCTTTGAAGTATAATTTAAAATAAGAAGACATAGCAATACGTAGACGAAGAACGAACCGCCCGGGAAGGGTAATTAAAGTTGACCCCCACCGCATTAATCAAAAGATTACTGCTCAAGAGGTCAGACTTGTAGGTGATAATGTGGATGTAGGAGTATATCCACTCATAAAAGCATTGTCCTTAGCTGA
The DNA here is from genome assembly GCA_002167945.1 of Flavobacteriaceae bacterium TMED48. GTDB lineage: Bacteria > Bacteroidota > Bacteroidia > Flavobacteriales > Flavobacteriaceae > MS024-2A. The sequence goes on from NHDB01000032.1 coordinate 12,378, forward strand.
AGAGCTCGGACTAGACCTGGTAGAAATATCACCAAAAGCTTCGCCTCCAGTTTGTAAAATCTTAGAATATAAAAAGTTTTTATACGAGCAAAAGAAACGTGAAAAGGCACTCAAAGCAAAAACGAGTAAAATCGTAATCAAAGAAATTCGCTTTGGGCCCAACACAGACGAACACGACTACGAATTCAAAAAGAAACACGCAGAAAAGTTTCTCAAAGAAGGTGCTAAATTAAAAGCCTTCGTATTCTTCAAAGGTCGTTCGATCGTATTTAAAGAAAAAGGTCAAATCCTGTTGCTGCGTTTAGCACAAGATTTAGAAGAGCTAGGAAAAGTAGAACAAATGCCAGTTTTGGAAGGGAAAAAGATGATCATCTTTATCGCTCCAAAGAAAAAATAAAAAGAGGAGTCATGCCAAAAATGAAAACAAAATCGAGTGCTAAAAAGCGTTTTAAAATCACAGGTAGTGGTAAAATAAAGCGTAAGCACGCGTTTAAGAGTCACATCTTAACTAAAAAATCAAAAAAGCGTAAGCTTAAGTTGACCCACAGTGGTTTGGTTCACAAAAGCGATGAAAGCAACATCAAAGAGCAATTGCGCTTATCATAATTTTAGGTTCACACAATAATTAACCCGAAGTCAGGCATCAAAGAGTAGNAATACCGCCTCCTTCAAAAATCAATCAAAATGCCAAGATCAGTAAATTCAGTAGCCTCAAGGGCGAGAAGAAAGAAAATTTTAAAACAAGCGAAAGGTTATTTCGGACGTCGTAAAAACGTTTGGACTGTTGCTAAAAATGCAGTTGACAAAGCCATGCTCTATGCCTATAGAGATCGCAAAACCAAAAAACGCAACTTTAGAGCGTTGTGGATTGCACGTATCAACGCTGCAGCCCGCCTAAATGGAATGTCGTACAGCCAGTTTATGGGCAAGGTAAAAGCCAACAATATTCAGCTAAACCGAAAAGTTCTAGCTGATTTGGCAATGAATCATCCAGAAGCTTTTAAGGCAGTTGTCGATAAAATCAAATAAATTTAAAACTACCTTCGGGTAGTTTTTTTTTACACTTTAGTCATGTATACTATTTATCACAATCCTAGATGTAGAAAATCAAGAGAGGCACTCCAATATCTTGAAAATCAGGGTGCAGCGCTAAAGATTGTAAACTACTTTAACGAGCCCCTGAAAAAGGCTGAAATTCAAGCCATTTTAAATCAAATAGGACTTCAGCCCAGTGAGATAGTTCGTAAAAACGAAGCCGAATGGAAGGCTGTCCCTAACCGAAATGAGTTGACTCAAGATCAAATTCTAAACGTTTTGGTTGAATTCCCAAAAACCATTGAACGCCCTATTGTTACTTCTAATAATAAAGGTGTACTTGCCCGTCCAATAGAGAATTTGATCTCTTTTATGACTGAGCGTTAAACCAATACCCTTTTGTTCGGTCAAAAGGCTTTAAAATAACTATGAAAAAACTATTACTACTACTAATCCTCATTGGATTAACCCCTGAGCTTTATGCTCAAAGACCTCAAGGAGGCAGACCTGCTAACTTTACCAAAATTAAATTAGAGGGGGTGGTAACTGACAAAGAAACCCAAGAACCCTTAGAATACGCAACAATTTCTTTGGTAAACGAACGCTTTCCCGATCGAATTCAAGGGGGAATCACCGATACCCAAGGGAAATTTAACCTGGAAGTCTTTCCCGGGAAATACGATATCACTATAGAATATATAGGGTTTGACAAAATTGTTCTGGAAGATAGGATGATTCGAGCGAACGAGAATCTTGGAAATTTTGAATTGGAGATTGCTGCAGAGGCACTTGATGGTGTTGAACTCGTCGGTGANCGAACTGAAGTAGAAATCCGATTGGACAAACGAATTTACAATGTCGGTAAAGACATTACNGTCCGAGGAGGTTCGGTCGCAGATGTATTGGACAACGTTCCCTCNGTTTCCGTAGATGTAGAGGGTAATGTCGCTCTTAGAGGAAATCAAAATGTTCGCATTTTGATNAACGGGAAACCCTCAGGTTTGGTGGGTCTTTCAGGACCACAAGGCTTACGATCCCTACCNGCNGAATCTATCGAAAAANTAGAAGTCGTTACTTCTCCCTCAGCGCGCTACGAAGCATCAGGTACGGCAGGNATATTAAATGTGATATTAAAAAAAGANGAGCTGGAAGGTTTTAATGGGTCCTTTATTGTAAATGGTGGATTTCCAACTACCTATGGAGGGAATGCAACCCTCAATTGGCGAACCAAAAAACTGAATATTTTCAGTACAACCTCCNTAAGAGATTCTGAATCTAGAGGAGGGGGAATTTTTGAAAGCGAAAACTTTAATCCTGTTCGTTTTGTAAATGAANACAGAGACTATCAGCGAAATCGAAAGAGTATCTTTTTTAACCTCGGAGCTGAATACTATTTTAATNACGATACTTCCCTTACTNTTAGCGGTTTTGTAAGAAGAAGTGATAATGAGAGTAACAATACCACCGAAATAGANAACCTCAACGCNGCAGGCNTTATAGTNGATCAATTTGGTCGGTATCAATTCGAAGAAGAAATNGACAATTCCCAGCAGTTCACTGCTAATTTTACCAAAAAATTTGACGATAAAGGACATGAGTTGGTCATTGAGTTTCAAACTGAATCCAGTGGAGAAGATGAAAGCGATTTAGCGGAAAACACCAGTACTTTTAATCAGGAATCGGACACTTTTGAAGATCAAAGCAGAACTTTATTGCAGCTAGATTACGTTTGGCCTGTAAATGAAAATACTCAGTTTGAATTAGGGTATAGAGGAGACTTTAGCTTACAAATAACTGATTACGATGTTTTTGATTTATTGGATAGCGGAAGAACTCCCAATACCCAATTGACTAATTTCTTAGGCTTTACTCAAAATGTAAATGCTGCCTATACTCAATTCGGTCAAAAAATAAACAAGTTCTCGTATCTAATGGGACTTCGAATGGAAAAGACCCATATAGAAATTGATCAAAAAACGGCTAATATCTACAAAGAAAAAGACTATACCGATTGGTTTCCTACACTGAATTTTTCTTTTGAATTTACAGAAAAAGAAAACATCACCTTAGGCTACAGTCGCCGTATAAGACGTCCAAGATCGTGGTCGCTTAATCCATTTAGATCCCTTACCAGTTTAACCTTCTTTAGACAGGGAAATCCCGATTTGGATCCTTCTTATTCCAACCTCTTTGATTTGGGATATCTCAAACGATGGGATAAGTTTACTTTTAACGGTTCGGTCTATTATCAAAAGGCAACTCAAGTTATAGAACGTATTACCGAAGCTACTGGTGAATTAGTAGTGGTAAGTGAAGACCCTTTGATTGAATTGCCTTCATTTAGATCTACTACAGTCAATCTCTCAGAAAACATTAGAACAGGTACAGAGTTTACCTTGACCTACTCGCCCAAACGTCGAGTTCGCCTTAGCGGTAATTTTAATATTTTTAATTCGGAAACAATCGGTTCCTATAAGGGGGTTTCTTTAGACAGAGAAATTGTAAGTTGGTTTGCCCGATTCAACAGCAGTTTCCCACTGGCTTTTGGGATCAATACCCAACTCAATGGATTTTACTTTGGTCCAAGAGCAAACGCACAAACAGAATCCAAAGGAGTGGTCCGTTTTTCAGGAGCTTTAAACAAACCTCTATTTAAGGACAAAGCCACACTTTCCTTTAGAGTAAGCGATATTTTTAATTCTTCCAGAAGAAAAAGTACTACTTTAACCCCTGATTTTAGAAACTACACCGAATTCCAATGGAGGCAGCCCAGTTATATCTTTACGTTTACTTATCGCATAAACGAACGTAAGATGGACAGACGTAGAAACAATCGCAGAGGCGGATATGACGGCGGAGGAGAAGAACCTGACTTTTAGATACTAAAAAGGGGCTTTAAAGCCCCTTTTTTATTTTGTTTGTTTGCCCTCTGCTGTTCCTTTATTTCTTCCATATTTTAGGTACTCTCTTAAAGCGCCTACTAACCAATAGGGAATGACGAAAGTCAATAAGAATATCATCAACCAAAAACCGATGGTTAGTATGGTTAAAAAAGAAATAAATCC
>NHDB01000033.1 GCA_002167945.1 Flavobacteriaceae bacterium TMED48
GAAAATTAGACGAGGTAATCATCAAGGCAAATACCATATTAGGGAACAAGTTTGTCGCTAAGAATAGAACAGGAGCGTCTTATTTTTTATCGAGTGAAGAGCTTAAAAGTTTAGGTTATATCGACATCAACAGAGCGCTCAAGGCAGTTCCTGGGGTTAACTTCTACGAGGAAGATGGATTTGGCTTGCGTCCCAATATAAGTTTAAGAGGAACTTCTCCTCAACGCAGCTCAAAAATTACACTTATGGAGGATGGTGTATTGATTGCACCTGCTCCTTACAGTTCTCCAGCGGCATATTATTTTCCTTCTGTATTGCGAATGGAAGCCATAGAAATATTAAAAGGAAGCAGTCAGGTTCAATACGGTCCGTTTACAACAGGAGGGGTGATCAATATGCTTTCTTCATCAGCACCAGAAGAGGGTTTAAAAGCAAAATTTCAAACCTCCTATGGCAGTTTTAATAGCAGTCAGATTCACAGTAGTGTAGGGCGGTCCACTGAAAATTTGAGTTATTTATTTGAGTATTTATCCATGAATTCAGATGGCTTTAAAAAACTCAATTCAGGGGAAAACACCGGTTTTAATATTACTGATTTGATGGGTAAAGTACGCCTAAAGTCAGCGGAAGACTCCGCTACTCCTCAGTTTTTAGAATTCAAATACCATTTTTTCGATGAACTCTCCAACGAGACTTATTTAGGTATTTCTGAACGTGATTTTAACACCAACCCCTTTGATCGCTATGCCGCATCTCAAGAAGATAATATGGATGCAAGACAAGTTCAACTCATGCTTACACACAGCATCAGCATAAGCGAGCAGTTTAAAATTGTGACCAATGTATACGACAACACTTTTTCGAGAAATTGGTATAAACTAAGTGGAGTAGTTGTGGACGATTCGAAAAAGGGTCTTGAAACGGTTTTAGCAGCGCCCTCGAATTATCCGAATCACTTTGCGGTTTTAAAAGGACTGACTGATTCAGAAGACGATGCTTTATTCGTCAAGGCAAATAATCGTGTGTATACTTCACGGGGAGTTCAAACAAAATTAGATTATCATTGGTACGGTAAATCAGGGATATTTCACGACTTAGAAATTGGTACTCGATTGCATTACGATGAAGAAGACCGCTTTCAATGGGAAGACGGCTATCGTATCCAAAATGCCGATATGCTGTCAACTTCAGAAGGAATAAAGGGAGCAAAGGGGAACCGTATTTCAAGTGCAACCGCGTGGGCTACTTATGCAATGTACAAGCTTAAATACAATGGACTGAGCCTTAGTCCGGGGTTAAGAGTGGAATCCATCAAACTGGGGCGTGAGGATTTTGGAAAATCAAATCCCAATAGAAACTCATCTGACTTGAGTTCTAGAGAAAATCAAATTACTGCTCTCATCCCTGGTATTGGATTTAATTATACTTTTTCCAATCAACTGTCGGTTTTTGGTGGGCTCCATAAAGGCTTTTCACCTCCAGGAAACACTCCTGGTGAACAGGCTGAAGAAAGCATAAATTACGAACTGGGATCCCGGTTTTCCATAGGACGATTGAGCGGAGAATTCATTGGTTTTTTTAACGATTATTCCAATTTATTAGGGAGTGATTTAGCAGCTAGTGGAGGGACAGGTTCCTTAGATCAGTTTAATGCAGGCAGTGTACATGTAAGTGGTCTAGAGCTATTATTAAATTACAATTTAGCAGCAGAAAACGCAGCGGTACAAGTGCCTATTACTTTTGCCTATACCCTCACCAATGCAATTTTCCAAAGCAACTTTGGAAGTGATGAAGACATTTGGGGTGTGGTGAGTACAGGAGATCGTGTACCTTACATCCCACAAAATCAATGGACGCTTACAGCTAGATTAGAGCATAAAAAGTACGAGTTAAACCTCAGTTCCAGACTTAGTGGTGTTTTTAACACTCAAGCAGCGAACGGCAATCAGAGTACTGTAGAACAAGTCCCTTCAAACTTTATAGTCGATTTGTCAGCAAAATATCACCTCACTAAGCAGTTACGCCTTACTGCTCAAATCGTAAACCTCTTTGATGAAGTGTATTTGGTCTCAAGAGTCCCTGCAGGGTTTCGGCCAGGTCATCCTTTTGGAGTCTATACTGGACTGCAATTTGATTTGTAAAGAAATCTAGACTATTACCCTTAAAATTTGTTATATTTGTACGCAATTAATTACAAATTAGTTGCTTATGACTTCCAACAAATTTATCGGTCAAGGACTTACATACGACGACGTATTGCTGGTACCTGCTTATTCGGAAACTTTACCCAGAGAAGTGTCGATCAAGACCAGTTTTAGTCGAAACATTCCTTTAAATATACCCATCATTTCAGCTGCAATGGATACTGTTACTGAAAGTAAAATGGCAATTGCTATGGCGCGTGAGGGAGGAATAGGAGTACTTCATAAAAATATGTCCATAGCCGATCAGGCCGATCAGGTAAGAACGGTTAAGCGCTCTGAATCTGGAATGATATTGGACCCTGTAACACTTCCCCAAACTGCATTAGTTTCTGATGCCAATCAAAACATGAAGCAGTATAGAATCGGAGGAATCCCAATAGTCGATAAGGACAAAAGACTGATTGGTATTGTCACCAATCGTGATTTGCGCTTTGAAAAAAACAATTCTCGTCCTATACGAGAAGTGATGACGAAGTCCAACTTAATTACTGTTAAAGAAGGCACTTCTTTAAAAGATGCCGAACAAATACTGCAAAAGCACAAAATTGAAAAGCTGCCTGTAGTCTCAAAAGACAATAAATTGGTAGGCCTGATCACCTTTAGAGACATTACGAAACACACCACCAAACCCAACGGAAACAAGGATCAGTTCGGAAGGTTGAGAGTGGCTGCCGCTGTTGGGGTTACTGCAGATGCTATTGAGCGTGTTTCTGCCCTTAACGCAGCAGGTGTAGATGGAATCGTAATCGATACTGCACATGGGCATAGTAAGGGAGTCGCCGCGGTATTAAAAGAAGTTAAAAGCCAATTTTCAGGGCTTGACGTAACTGTTGGAAATATTGCAACCGCAGCAGCGGCTAAATACCTAGTTGATTTGGGTGCTGATGCGGTTAAAGTAGGAATTGGTCCAGGATCTATTTGTACAACGCGAGTCATTGCAGGGGTAGGCTATCCTCAATTATCAGCAATTGTAGCGGTGAGTAAAGCAATTGCCGGTTCAGGCGTTCCTATTATAGCCGATGGAGGAATCCGATTTACTGGCGATATACCAAAAGCAATTGCAGCAGGAGCTGATGCAGTAATGTTGGGATCACTGCTTGCAGGAACTAAAGAATCTCCTGGAGAAACGGTCATATATGAAGGCAGAAAATACAAAACCTATCGCGGAATGGGATCGGTAGAAGCCATGAAAAAAGGGAGTAAGGATCGTTATTTTCAAGATGTTGAAGACGACTTAAAAAAACTTGTGCCAGAAGGAATTGTTGGTAGGGTAGCCTTTAAAGGCAATGTAGACGAAAGTATCCACCAGTTTATCGGTGGACTTCGCGCAGGTATGGGTTATTGTGGCGCTAAGGATATTGAATCATTAAAAACGAATGCTCAGTTTGTAACCATTACTTCAGCAGGAATGAGAGAGAGTCATCCTCACAATATTCGAGTTACCAAAGAAGCTCCAAATTACAGTCCAGGATAAAGGGGACTCAATTTCCTAAGGGGTAACAATTTTTAAAGTATGTACTTTGTTGGAAACCCTCACCCTGATGATATACATGTTTCCAGAATCAAGTTCCAAATAGGTTTTAAAATTGTCTAGCTCTTGCACTTTAATTTCCTTAATTTTGTTACCAATTATAGAGTAAATCTCTATTGTTCCTGAACCTTCAACACCAAGCAAATGGAGCTGTTGGTCTTGGTAAGCCACCTTGGGTGCTTGCTGAAAACCTGTTGAAATTTTGGGAGAGGAATTTTGGTTAGCATTTATAGTAGTAATGCTGAATGAAATAAGGAATAAAAAAAACAACTTTCTAAACAAAGTTTGAAATTTAAATGCAATTTACAGATTATTAACAAGTTATTAAAACTTTTTGAACAATTTAAAATATTGATTATCAAAATAATACATTATTTATTAAAAATTAATCAAAAAATCATTAACATTTANACAATATTTGTGNCATTTTACGTTAANNCGGCGAGAATTTTAGTCTTTATTTTGGTTTTATGTTCGGTGCTTTCCTGTGCTGACTGGTCTACTGAAAACGANAGGGTTGTGGCTAGGGTTGGNGATGTNTATCTTTATTNNTCTGATTTTCAAAAAGAATTGGGTGAATTNATTGATGATNCAGACAGCATTTTGAAAACCAGAAACTATATTGATTCATGGGCGAGAAGTCAACTATTTGTGCAGACTGCGAAGCGCAACTTACCAGATAGTGTATTGGGTGACATGGAGCAACTTATTGATCAATATCGTATAGAACTCTATACCAATGCCTATGTACAGTCGGTTGTAAATACGTCTTTAGACACCATAGTTTCAACAGTTGAAATCGATTCTTTTTTAGAGGCCAATCAAGGTGTTTTTAAAATTAATGCTCCCTTGTACAAAGCGCGTTTTATCCACCTTCCACCTGATAATGTAGATCAATATGAAATTCAGCGGAGTTTTCAACGTTTTAACCAAGAGGATCGCTATTTTCTTGATTCCTTATCTTTCCAGTACTACAATTATCTATTGAAAGACAGTATTTGGTTAAACAAAAGAAAATTAATATCGGAGCTTAGCTTTCTAGACAGAGCGAATCCAGATAAATATTTAAAAAAATCACAATTTTTTAGAGTTGAAGATTCATTGGGAGTATATTTGCTTTACATTGACGATTTACTAAAAAAAGGAGAAACAGCTCCAAGAGTAATGCTAGAGTCAACAATTAAGAACATTATTCGAAATCAAAGAAAACTAAAATTCACCAAACAATTTGAAAAAGATATTGTACAAGATGCCATTAAATCAAAGACTTATGAAACCTATTAATGTATTGTTTTTTTTACTAGTTACAGCTTCAGGCATTCAAGCTCAAGATGCGCTTGCAGGCAGAATTAAAATTGATGGAGTCTCTGCTGTAATTGGTGACTACGTAATATTGGATTCCGATGTAGACAAAACCATACTAGAGATGGAATCACAAGGAATTGATATAAAAGGAATTTCAAAATGCCAACTGCTCGGGAAGTTGATGGAAGATAAGCTTTATGCGCATCATGCTATTCAAGACAGTTTGGAGATAAGCGTGGAAGAAGTATACGCTACTGTAGATCAGATCATTGATAACTTTACCCAGCAATTGGGAAGTATAGAAAAAGTATTGGAGTTTTATAACAAAGAAGATGAAGCGAGTTTTCGCCAAGATATTTTTGAAATAAATAAGGTTCAAAAGCTCTCTTCCATGATGCAGGCTCAAATCATTGAAAATGTAGAGGTTACACCAGAGGAAGTACGTGTGTTTTTTGAATCCATACCCAACATCGATTTACCGACTTTTGGTACGGAATTAGAAATATCGCAGATAGTAATTGAACCCGAGGTTAGTGAAGCCGAACAAGACCGAATTATCAATCAGTTAAGAACCTTTCGAGAGGATGTCTTAGAACGAGGCTCAAGCTTTGCGTCAAAAGCCATTTTGTATTCTCAAGATCCCGGATCTCGAGCAACAGGAGGGAAATACACATTAAACAGAAAGCGGCCTCAAATGGTTAAAGAATTTAGAGATGAAGCTTTCAGTTTAGAAGAGGGTGAGATATCAGAGCCCTTTAAAACTGATTTTGGTTGGCACATTTTGATGGTCGATAAAATCCGAGGTCAAGAAGTGGATGTACGCCATATCTTGTTGACTCCTAAAATAGAACCGCCCCAGCTTGCTGAGGCAAAAAAGAAATTAGATACAATTCGTAAGCGTATTTTTGACGAAGAGATTTCATTTAAAGACGCAGCATTAGCGTTTTCAAGTGAAAAGGAAACCAAGTTTAATGGAGGGGTGCTCATCAATCCCCAAACGGGAGATACCCGCTTTGAATTGACCAATCTAGACCCGGTACTCTACAGTCAAATAAGAAATCTTGAGGACAATGAGATTTCAGCTCCTCTTATGGAAGAGGACCGCTCCGGGTTAAAAAAATATAAAATTCTCAAAGTGAGTAACCGTTTTGATGAACATAAAGCTGATTATTCTACAGACTACGTTAAAATCAAGGCCCTAGCATTAAAGGAAAAGCAATTAAATGCAATTAAAGAGTGGATGCAGGAAAAAATTGAAAGCACTTATATCTATTTAAATAAGGCCAATCGAAATTGTGAGTTTACCAACAATTGGCAAAAACTCTAATCAATTATTATTTAAAGTATTTTAAAGGCACCCAAAGCATTCCAAAACACTCGCCCTGGTCTTTATGAATGTTTTTGTGATGAATCTTGTGCGCTCTGCGTATACCTCTAGCATATTTGCTGTTTGCATTTCGAAACAATTTAAATCTTTGGTGAATAAAAACGTCGTGAACCAAAAAATAAGTCATGCCGTAAATAAATATACCAGCGGCAATGGGCAAACCAGCCCAAAACTTGGCTTCCCCCCAAAGAATGACAAAACCAGAACTCACTAAAGCGTAAAAAATAAAAAACAAATCATTCCGCTCAAACCACGATTTATGGTCTTTAATATGATGGTCTTTATGCAATGACCATAGGAAACCGTGCATGATGTATTTATGGGAAAACCAGGCCACAAATTCCATAACACAAAAAGTAATAATAAGAGTCAGAATCCACAAAAATGTCATTGGGTAAGGGCTTTAAAGTAAGTTAAATCTATATTTTAAATAACTACTGGCAAATACACTCATTTTTTGATAGTTAGGAACTCTAATTCTAGTATTTTGTATGTTGACTGAAGGTGTATTTTTTAGTTTTTTAAGAAGTTTAGAGTAATATTTATAAGCGGTGTAAACCCCGAATTGAGCCTCCATCGGAAGCTTAAATATACCACTGAGCGCAAGTTCAAAATCTCTTTCAATCTCTGCTATTATGGAGGATTTAGAACTCTCGTCAAATTGATTGAAGTTAACACTGGGAAAATAGGTTCTATTTAAGTCTTGAAAATCATCTTTTAAATCTCTGAGGAAGTTTACTTTCTGAAAAGCAGAACCCAAAGCCATGGCTGAAGGTTTAAGTTTATTGTATTGTGCATCATCCCCTTTGACAAATACCTTTAAACACATTAGACCTACCACATCTGCAGAGCCGTAGATATAGGTTTTGTAATCTTCTTCTGTGTCATAAACTTTTTTATCTAAATCCCAACGCATGCTTTTCATAAATGAAGCAATCAATTTGTGGTCAATTTCAAATTCATTAACCGTTTGTTGAAATGAGTTGAGTATCGGATTAAGACTTATTTTTTGATCTAAACTCAAATACAAGTCTTCTTCAAATCGATCTAACAAATCTTTTTTGGGATACCTATGAAAACTATCTACGATTTCGTCTGCAAAACGAACAAACCCGTAAATGTTATAAATATGTGGCCTGATGGATATGTGCAACATTTTAGTAGCCATCGAAAATGAGGTACTGTAAGTTTGGGTAACAATCTTACTGCATTCGCCGCTGATATGGTCAAATAATTTTTTCATTGCAATCTATAATAGTTAAACTGTTGAATAAAATTACAAAAATATGACTACTTTAGGGAGGATAATTAAACAAATACAGTTTCCTCAAGATATTTAGCAATAAAAGACTCGACAGAACGGAACAATTCTATCTGCCCAGGGAGTTTATCAGTGTCGATTTCTATCTGTTGTGGTCCAAATAAAAGAAGTTTAGAATCCCTATCCTCCAAAAGATTTTGGTGGAAGTTCGTCAAGAATGGCATAATTTCTTCTTTGTTAGGTTCTACAGTAAGGTAGGAAACAAAATAAAATTTGGAATTGTAGCTGTAGAGTGTTTCAAGACTTGAGGTTTGAAGTGATTGCCCCAAGAATATTGTTCTGAAGCCACTATTCAAAATCAAGTAATTTAAATACAATACTCCGAGTTCGTGAATTTCATTTTCTGGTAAAAAGATGACAAAAATCGGATGATCGCCTCGCTGCGGTTTTTTACGCTGTAAAGTTTCAGTTTGAAGGTGTATTTTTTGTTTTATCAAATTAGTGATAAAATGCTCATGCGATGGAGAGATTGCACCAGTTTGCCACAAAATTCCAAGCTCACGCATCAGGGGCATAAATACATTTAAAAAGACATATTGGAAGTCGTGGTGCTGAAGAATTTCGTTGTAATTAGTGTCAAATAAATCATAGTCAAAATTAATCATTGACAATTTAAATGCATTAATTGCTACCTGTTCTGAATTTGATTTTAATGCAATACTTCGCACCAATTCAGGAATTTCATCTTCATTAAGACTAGCAATCTTAGATATTTTAAAACCGTGGTTATAAAGTAAGGTAACGTTCAACAGTCTTTTTAAACTGTCTAAGCTGTAGCGTCGGATGTTGGTATCCGTTCGTTCGGGTTCTAAAAGATTGTAACGTTTTTCCCATATCCGCAAAGTATGGGCTTTTATACCTGAGAGGTTTTCTAAGTTCTTTATGCTAAAAGTGCTTTTTATCCTTTTCATCTATCCTATATTCATTTAAAGCTTAAACAAATATAGTAAAATTTTTAGAATGGATAAGTGCGCACGAGAAGACTCGAACTTCCACGGGAAAACTCCCACTAGCCCCTCAAGCTAGCGCGTCTACCAATTCCGCCACGTGCGCTNAGAAGTGACTTGGCTGGGGCTCGAACCCAGGACCCTCTCCTTAAAAGGGAGATGCTCTACCAACTGAGCTACCAAGTCGTTAAGTGATTCGGCTGGGGCTCGAACCCAGGACCCTCTCCTTAAAAGGGAGATGCTCTACCAACTGAGCTACCGAATCTTTTGAGGCTGCAAATATAATTATCAAATATGTATTTATCCTCTTGATTTACTATAAATTTACAACCAGTAAATAAAAAAATGGATTCAGCTAAAATTATACTTGTCGGATACATGGGAAGTGGTAAAAGTACAATTGGCAACAAGCTTGGAAAAAGACTAGACATTCAGTTTATTGATTTAGACAATTATATTGAATTTACTGAAGGTAAAGCCATTTCAAAAATTTTTGAAACCAAAGGTGAAATGTATTTTAGAGCAGTTGAACGGAAGTCTTTAGAGCAACTGATGAAAAAACCAGAATCCTTGGTAATTTCTTTAGGCGGAGGGACACCTTGTTACTATGACAACATGGACTATATCCTAAACTTCCAAAATACCACAAGCATTTATCTCAGCGCGAATGTTAACACCCTTAGCCATCGATTGCTTAATGAAAAAGAGAGTAGACCGATGATTGCTCATTTAAATGATTTGGACGAAATCAAAGAATTTATAGGGAAACATTTGTTTGAACGCAATCCTTTTTATCAAAAAGCTCAATACCAGATCAATACTGACGACAAAGTTATAGATGAGTTGATAAAAGAAATAAAAGTTGTTTTAGCGTAAGTATATTCCNCTTTTTGACCCGTCTAATATTACACTGACGTGTTCATTGGTGGATGTTGACAGAGATATGCCTTTAAAATCAGCTTTTATGGGAAATTTTTTGTGATTTCTATTTACAATTACAGCAGTTTTAATCTGTTTTACTGGAATTTGAAGAAAGTATTGTACCGCATAAATAAGCGTACTCCCCGTATTGAGTACGTCATCCACGATTACAATAGATTTGTTCTCAAGCTCATTTAAGGGCAGGTCACAACTCACTCCATCAATTGGACTTTCTTTATTGATAGTAAGGGTAGCATATTTAATTTTAAGAGTGCTAAAACCTTCCAATGCTTTACCAAAGCTTAGTGCTAGATTGCTTCCTCTTGGGGCAATGCCAACAAGTATAAGCGCTTTCTCATCCAGGTTATTTTCATAGATTTGATATGCTATTCTCNAAATACTGGATTGAAGCTGCGAAGCTGTTCTAATTTTATCTCCCTGTACGGNCATAGTTTGAATTTACTTAAATGATTTAATCTTCACTTTGTTCGTCTTCGGTTAAATTGTCCAAATCTCTACGTTCTTTTTTTGTTGGACGTCCAGTTCCCTGATCCCTTTTCCCTTGAAAAGTCAATTGTTGTAATTGGTTACGTTCAGCATCTCCAGCATCAATTTTTTCGACGCAATACAGTCCCACAAGTTTTGCGCCNACTCTACTTTTAGGAAGTGCAATGACCTCTAAATGACGCCATATCTGATCTTTGCGCACTTTTATNCGNTCCAATGGCAAAATTTCACGAGAGGGTTTAACNGACTGCTCGTTCACAATTACCTGTCCTTTTTTACAAGCATTTGTAGCAATATTTCTAGACTTAAAAAGTCGAACACACCATAAATATTGATCAATTCGCANGATTAAAACTTAGTTAAGATTTGAAACAAAAATAAAGGAAAATTGTATCTTNCAGCGCCAAAAATAAATGATCTTGAAAAATATTTTAGTCACTACTTTAATAATCATAAGTTTCCTTTCATCTTGTAAAAAGGAAGACGATGTAGAATCCNTGCGTGATGTTCAAGAACAATCTATTGCAGATGATCAGAGCATAGAAGACTTTCTATCCTCACATTTTTACAATTACGAGGACTTTNCTGACCCGGATTACGATGGAGGTATCGTATTTGACACNCTGCAAAACGAAAATGNCTCAAAAACCCCTCTGATTAATCAAGTAAGAAAAGAAGTCNTCAGTGTAATAACAGCANATGGGAGTTTTNTCGATCACAATCTATANTATTTANTTGCACGTGAAGGAACGGGAATAAGTCCAGCNACAGTTGACTCAACCTATCTTTCTTATGAAGGATTGCTNTTAGATAAAAGTNTTTTTGATTCATCGAGTACACCAGTATGGTTTGATTTAACTTCAGTCGTNCGTGGTTTTAGAGAAGGTGCNNACAAAATTAGATCAGGAGATTTTAGAGTTAATGATGACAACACTGTTGATTTTTTTGGCTATGGGCAAGGCGCATTATTTTTCCCTTCTGGTCTTGGATATTTTAGTAGGACTGCAGGTGCTGTACCGGCATATGCTCCACTCATATTTAAAATTAATTTGTACGGAGTTAATCAAACCGACCATGACGGTGACGGCATACTTTCAGCGGACGAATTTGACAATGATGGTGATGGAGTGCCAGACGATACAGACGAAGACGGAACCCCAGATTATTTAGACGCCGACTAAAAGCAATCTTTTATTTACGCTTTATAACGTTTCTTGCCTTTTGAATTATGGCACTCTTATTCAATCCGTATTTTTGCATCAGTTGTGCCGGTGTACCAGACTCTCCAAAGCAATCTTGAGTTGCTACAAATTCTAGAGGGCTAGGATGGTTTCTCGACAGCATGCCAGCAATACTTTCTCCCATACCGCCAAGGTAGTTGTGTTCTTCTGCTGTTACTATACAGCCTGTTTTTTGGACAGAGTTTAGAATTATTTCTGCATCCAAAGGCTTGATAGTATGAATATTAATCACTTCTGCCTTTATTCCTTCTGAGTTCAATTCTTTAGCAGCTTCTAAAGCCTCCCAAACCAAATGTCCAGTGGCAACGATAGTTACATCAGTACCTTCTTGAAGCATAATCCCCTTGCCAATTTCAAAACCGAGATCTGGAGTTGTAAAGTTAGGGACTTTTGGCCTGCCAAACCTTAAATAAACGGGGCCTTCAAAGTCTGCTATAGCTATAGTGGCAGCTTTCGTNTGATTGTAATCACAAGGGTTTATTACTGTCATGCCAGGAAGCATTTTCATCAAACCAATATCCTCCAGAATTTGATGGGTTGCGCCGTCTTCACCTAGAGTAACTCCAGCATGAGAAGCACATATCTTTACATTTTTACCCGAGTAAGCTATCGACTGTCGGATTTGATCGTATACCCTTCCAGTAGAAAAGTTGGCAAAGGTTCCAGTAAAAGGAATCTTACCCCCTATGGTCAATCCTGCNGCAATACCCATCATATTGGCTTCTGCAATACCGATTTGAAAGAAACGTTCAGGATTTTCATCAATAAATGTTTGCATCTTTAAGGACCCAATAAGGTCTGCACATAGGGCGACTACATCTGGACGGGTTCGTCCTAGTTCTGTTAAACCATCTCCAAAACCCGAGCGGGTGTCATTACTTCCTTGATTGATATAAGCTGTCATCTTAATATTTTAGTAGTCTCCTAATGTTTCTTTGTTTTCAGATAAAGCAGTGGCCAATTGTTCGTCATTGGGTGCCTTTCCATGCCACGCATGGGTATGCATCATAAAACTCACTCCATTACCCATTTCTGTTTGCATCAATATGGCTACAGGTTTTTGCTTTCCTAACTTACTTTTTGCCTCCTTGAGAGAAGCTATAATATGTTTTAATGAATTCCCTTCAGCGAGCTCTATTACATCCCAGCCAAAAGCTTCAAACTTTTTACGAACATNTCCTAAACTGAGAACTTCTTCTGTAGTTCCGTCAATTTGCTTACCGTTTAAATCAACTGTTGCGATTAAATTATCAACTCCTTTTCCAGCTGCGTACATTAAAGCTTCCCAATTCTGACCCTCTTGAAGTTCACCATCTCCCATAAGGGCGTANACAGTTTTGGGATCTTTGTTTAATTTTTTTGAAAGCGCTGNNCCAATGGCTACCGATAAGCCTTGNCCTAAAGAACCAGAGGCAATACGAACTCCTGGAAGACCTTCGTGTGTGGTAGGATGACCTTGGAGTCGCGAATCAATCAACCTAAAGGTATTTAATTCCTCAACAGGAAAATAACCCCTCCGAGCAAGAGTGCTGTAAAAAACAGGGGAAATATGTCCGTTTGATAAGAAAAATAAATCTTCATTTTTTCCATCCATATCAAAAGCAGTATCCTGCTCCATGATTTCAAAATAAAGGGATACAAAAAATTCAGCACAACCTAAGGAGCCACCAGGGTGCCCTGAGTTTACTTTGTGCACCATTCGCAGAATATCCCTGCGAATTTGAAGGGTAGTATCCTCTAGGGAATTAATATTTGTCATTAATTAATATTTTTGTTAAAAGTAACCTTTCTAATCACCTTATCAAAAGGGAATTATTAGAACTTAATTAACAATTGAAAATAGCCTTAATTATTCTTGCAGAATAGTATCTTTGATCTCAATGAAATTTGAACTCAATAGCACCGATAAGATCTCCAAAGCAAGAGCGGGTGTCCTAACCACAGATCACGGTAAAATAGAGACTCCTATTTTTATGCCAGTGGGTACTTCAGCCACAGTAAAAGGAGTTCATCAGCGCGAACTAAAAAGCGAAATCAAGCCCGATATCATTTTAGGAAACACCTATCATTTGTATCTACGACCAGGCACTGAGCTGCTCCGCCAGGCAGGGGGGTTACACGAGTTTATGGGTTGGGATAAGCCCATACTCACAGATTCTGGCGGGTATCAAGTTTATTCTCTTTCAGCAAATAGAAAAATAAAAGAGGAAGGGGTCAAATTTAAATCGCATATAGATGGATCCTATCACTTTTTTACCCCTGAGCGAGCAATAGAAATTCAACGTGCCATAGGTGCTGATATTATCATGGCTTTTGATGAGTGCACACCTTACCCTTGTGAGTATAATTATGCCAAAAGTTCAATGGAGCGAACGCATCGCTGGCTTAAAAGATGTTTTGAAGCGGATAAAGCACTGCCTCAACTTTACGATTATGAGCAGACTTTATTTCCCATAGTTCAAGGGAGTGTATATAAAGACTTAAGAAAAGAATCCGCTCATTTTATCGCATCTATGGAAGCTCCTGCAAATGCGATAGGAGGACTTTCGGTAGGAGAGCCCGCAGAGGAAATGTACGCTATGACTGATGAAGTCTGTGCGGTATTACCTGAAGATAAACCTCGCTATTTGATGGGAGTGGGAACTCCTATCAATCTTTTAGAAAACATTGCTCTCGGTGTCGATATGTTCGACTGTGTTCTACCCAGTCGTAACGCTAGAAATGGTATGTTATTTACAGCTGAAGGCACGATAAATATTAAGAATAAGAAATGGGAAAACGATTTTTCTCCCATTGATCCTGCTGGCTATTGCTTTGCCGATTTAGATTATACCAAAGCCTATGTAAGACATCTGTTTACGGTCAATGAAATGCTAGGAAAACAAATAGCAACTCTACATAACCTCAGTTTTTATCATTGGTTGTTGCGTGAGGCGAGAAAACATATCTTAGCGGGAACATTTTCTACTTGGAAAGCTAAAATGGTACGTCAAATGGAACCTAGATTGTAGTATGAAGCTGATCGATTTTTACATTATCAAACGCTATATCGGAACTTTTTTAGTAATGATATTACTTTTTATTCCCATAGGAATAATGGTCGATGTTGCAGAAAAAATTGACAAGTTTAAGGAGAAAGAAGTTACGTTGCCTAGTATCATGGAATACTACATAGACTTCACTTGGTATTTTGCCAATCTGCTCTTTCCTATTTTCCTGTTTTTATCCGTGATTTGGTTTACTTCAAAACTGGCAAACAACACGGAAGTAATTGCTATTCTTAGTTCTGGGATTTCGTTTTTCCGTTATCTCAAACCCTTTTTACTCGCTGCGAGTTTTATTGCTTTTTTTGCTTTTTTTGCGGGGATGTATATAGTGCCCAAATCCAATCTAGGGTTTAATGACTTCCGATATAAGTATTTAGTCAAAAAAGAAGCGAGAAACACAAATCAGGTCTATATGCAGATTAATGATGACGAGTTTATATATGTCAACAATTACGATCCTGTCCGTAAACGAGCAACCAATTTTACTCTAGAACATTTTGATGGAAACCGTATGGAATTTAAAATACACGCAGATCGAATCCGTTGGATTGACAGGGATTCATTATTTCGATTATCGAATTACAGCAAGCGTATTTTTGAAGGTGATCATGAACGCTATGAAAAAATCTCGAGAAAAGACACTCTTTTTGATTTTGAAATCAATGATTTAGCACCTGTAAACTACATCGCGGAGACCTTGACTTACGGTGAATTGAATCAATTTATTGAAGATGAAAAAGAGCGTGGCTCCAATTTGATTAACAACCATTTATTAGTTCGACACAAACGTTGGAGTATCCCCGTATCTGCATTTATTTTGACTTTAATTGCTGTAGCCGTTGCTTCCTTTAAGCGAAGAGGAGGTATGGGAGTCAATCTTGCTTTTGGAATCTCTCTTGGTTTCCTTTTTATCTTCTTTGACAAGATTTTTGGAGTTTTAGTTAGTAAGTCAACTTTTCCTCCCTTTTTCGCTGCTTGGCTACCGCTAGCTATTTTTGGAATACTTGCCTTCTTTTTACTACGCCATGCAAGACGTTAAAACCAAAAGTCTTATACACTATCATTTGATAGTTTTTATTTTTGGATTTTCCTCCGTTATGGGTGCTCTGTGTTCATTAGATGCCATTCCATTAGTCGTTTACCGTATGACACTTGCCTGTCTGGGTCTGGCTGTTTATTTTGCAATTATACACCCCACTTATTTTAAACTCGAGAAAACCTTATGGGTTAAAGTTATCCTTGGCGGGCTCATTATCGGGGTGCATTGGGTTACCTTTTTTCACGCGATTAAGGTGGCAGGAGTTTCACTGACCTTAAGTATGATGGCTACTGGTGCTTTTATTACGGCCATGATAGAACCTCTGATCAACAAGCGCAAGATTTTGGGCTATGAATTGCTATTTGGAGGACTTATTGCAGTAGGTGTAGGGATGATATTTCAAGCGGAGTACGAACATCTCTATGGAATCAGTATCGCTTTACTATCCGCTTTTCTGTCTTCTGTTTTTACCATATTAAATACTCAACTGGTCAAAAGGGGTAGGGCCATTACCCTTTCCTTTTACGAACTATCAGTAGGAGCTATTTTTGGAATAGTCTATGTAATTTTTTCAGGGAACTATACTTTTGAAGCTTTTGCATTGCACCAATGGGACTGGTTGTGGATAGGCTTGATTGCTTGGGTATGTACTTCATATGCGTTTAATATTTCAATTAAGGTGATGCAACACCTTCCTCCATTTACCGTCATGCTCATCATCAATTTAGAACCCGTATATGGAATTCTACTTTCACTTGCCATATGGAGAGATGAAGAGCTGATGAGTTTTAGGTTTTATCTCGGATTTGTCATTGTGCTTGTAGCCATTTTGTTGAACGGTATTTATAAACGTCAAAAACAAATTGGATAGTTAGAAACCAATTCTAAAGAATTTATACTTTTGTTTTAATATTTAACATATGGAATACCTAGATTTTGAATTGCCAATTAAGGAATTAAACGATCAGCTCGACAAATGTAAGCTAATCGGGGACGAGAGCGATATAGACGTGACGGAGACCTGTGAGCAGATTCAAAAAAAATTAAAAGAAACAAAAAAGGAAATCTATGGCAACCTTACTGCTTGGCAACGTGTCCAGCTATCTAGGCACCCCTCTAGACCTTTTACCTTAGATTACATCAAAGCACTTTGTGGTGATTCTTTTCTAGAGCTCCATGGAGATCGAAATGTATTGGACGACAAAGCCATGATTGGCGGACTTGGAAAAATTGAAGATCAGTCCTTTATGTTTGTTGGAACTCAAAAAGGCTACAATACAAAAACCAGACAATATCGAAACTTTGGTATGGCAAATCCAGAAGGGTATCGCAAAGCATTGCGTTTGATGAAGTCAGCAGATAAGTTCGGTATTCCCATTGTTACCTTTATCGATACTCCAGGAGCCTTTCCTGGACTTGAAGCTGAAGAGCGAGGTCAAGGAGAAGCTATAGCAAGAAATATATTGGAGATGATGTCTATTTCTGTGCCAATTATTGTTGTCATTATTGGCGAAGGTGCCTCTGGAGGTGCCTTGGGAATCGGTGTAGGAGATCAAATTTTTATGCTGGAAAATACGTGGTATTCTGTGATTTCACCTGAGTCTTGCTCGTCTATTTTATGGCGAAGCTGGGAACACAAAGAAACTGCAGCAGAAGCCCTAAAATTGACCTCTAAAGACATGCTCAAACATAAATTGATTGATAAAATCATCAAAGAGCCGCTTGGAGGGGCACATTACGATCGAGAAGAAACGTTTAATGCGGTTCGTAAAGAGTTGCTCTCAACCTTTAAAAAATTAAACAAAATTGAACCTGAAAAAAGAATTGAACAACGCCGTGATAAATTCATCGCAATGGGAAATTATGAAGGGTAATGTTTTTTTAGGTTGTTAACATTTTTATTGTACTTATAAACACTCTTCTCTTTATAGTTAGAGGAGATTCTAATTGTTCAAGTACTTGCTTATTTCGGTAAAGCATGTAATTTAGAACCATGGAAAAAAAGCAGTCTAGAGAGTTTGTAAAAACATCTAATCCTTCGGTAATCAACCTCCAACAAGGGAAGATACCTCCGCAAGCTTTGGAGCTTGAAGAGGCTGTTTTGGGTGCTATGCTCATCGACAAGAAGGGCGTAGACGAAGTAATTGATTTAATTCAACCCGAAGCTTTTTACAAGGCCGCCCATCAAACAATTTTTGAGGCTATTTTTCAACTTTTTCAAGACTCTCAACCCATAGATCTTTTGACAGTTTCCTCTGAACTTAGAAAAAAAGGGAAATTAGAAAGTGTAGGAGGGGAGTTTTACCTTGTTCAGCTCTCTCAGCGAGTGGCTTCTTCGGCTCATATTGAATTTCATGCACGCATCATTTTACAAAAATTCATTCAGCGTAGTTTGATCAAAATTTCAAATGAAATTATTGAAAGTGCCTATAAGGAATCCACGGATGTGTTTGACCTATTGGATGAAGCGGAATCTAAGTTATACGATGTCACTCAAGGCAATATTAAAAAATCATCTGAATCAGCACAAAACTTAGTGTTAGAAGCCAAAAAGAAGATTGAAGAAATTTCCAAGCAGGACGGACTAAGTGGGGTGAGTACTGGCTTTGAAAAACTGGATAAACTTACCTCTGGATGGCAACCCAGTGACTTGATNATCATCGCGGCGCGTCCCGGTATGGGTAAAACCGCACTGACCCTTTCNATGGCGCGAAATATTGCTGTAACCAAACAAATTCCAGTTGCTTTTTTCTCTTTGGAAATGTCATCCATACAGTTGATTACCAGGTTGATCTCTTCTGAAACTGGTCTTTCATCTGAAAAATTACGTACAGGCAAATTAGCAGATCACGAATGGCAACAGCTCAATGTGAAAGTTACCGACTTAGAAAAAGCCCCTTTATTTATAGACGACACCCCTTCTTTATCCATTTTTGATTTAAGAGCCAAAGCCCGTCGTTTGGCATCTCAACATGGGATCAAATTGATTGTGGTGGATTATCTCCAATTGATGACTGCTGGTACATCCAATAAATCGGGTAACAGGGAACAGGAGATTTCCACGATATCTCGAAATTTAAAAGCCTTGGCCAAAGAATTGGACATCCCCGTAATTGCACTTTCACAGCTTTCCAGAGCAGTTGAAACTCGAGGAGGAACCAAAAGACCCATGCTTTCTGACTTACGTGAATCAGGAGCTATTGAACAGGATGCCGATATCGTTTCCTTTATCTACCGACCCGAATATTACAATATAGACGAGTGGGATGATGACGAACGCACCCC
Organism: Flavobacteriaceae bacterium TMED48; assembly: GCA_002167945.1. Classification (GTDB taxonomy): domain Bacteria; phylum Bacteroidota; class Bacteroidia; order Flavobacteriales; family Flavobacteriaceae; genus MS024-2A. Next base: position 18,736 of record NHDB01000033.1, read on the forward strand.
TTCACAAGGTCAAGCAGAGTTTATCGTTGCCAAACACAGAAACGGTGGTTTGGATAATATTCGATTAAAGTTTATCGGTCATTTAGGAAAGTTTGAAGATTTAGACAATTTCGATTCTCCCTTTGAGTTTCAGTCAAAAATGAATCCAAACGAAACAGCAATACACAATAGCAGCTTACAAGAGCCAGATGATGTTTTTGGAGGTGATTTAGACAGTGACGACGATGCTCCCTTTTAGCTTAAAATTTTAGCTGCATCAAAATATCGGTCTGTGCATCTTGACCCAACTCAAACATGTGAGTACCAAAAGCATTAAGTCCTTTTTCGGAATAAAACTCCAGGGCTCTGATATTGTGTTCCCAGACCCCTAGCCAGAGCTGTTCGTATCCCTTATCCTTTCCAATTTCAATAGCCTTGTTAAAAAGTTGACTGCCAAGCCCTTTCCCTTGATGTATTATTAGAATATAAAAGCGTTCTATTTCAAAGGCTTTCCCCTCCAAAACACTTTCCTTTTGCGCTTGATTAAAGTTCAATTTTAAATAGCCTACGACCTCCTTATCCAAATGAGCAAAATAAAAGAAACTGTCTTGGTTTTGCAGTTCGGTAGTGAGTTGTTCTAGATTGAGTTGTTTTTCAATATAGGCTTGCATATCCTCAGCCGTATTTTGTGCTTCAAAGGTCTCTTTAAAGGTTTGAATTGAAAGCCGATGAAGTTTATCAACCTCCTTTGGTCTTACGGTATGGATACTTAACGCCAAAGCTATCAATCTACTTTATAAGTTAATTCCCAGACTGCTAATGTCCGACGCTAATTGCTGAGGGTTTTCAAAGTGAATAGTTTGTATTCCCAAGGCCTGAGCCGCTTCGATATTGCGTTTGTTATCGTCGATAAAAAGAGAAACCTTGGGGTCTAAACGATAGCGATCTAAGGTAATTTTATAAATATCCACAAAAGGTTTACGTGTTTTTTCGGTACCCGATACCACGATGCCTTCAAACCATTGTAAAAACTCAAACTTTTGCAAGGCAACGGGGAAAGTTTCTGCACTCCAATTTGTAAGCGCTACAACTCTGTAATCAGGATGGTCTACAAATTTCTTTAGAAGGGCGACAGTGTCTTCTATGGGTCCACCCAACATTTCTTCCCAACGACCGTAAAACATTTTAATCCACTTTTCATATTCAGGGAATAATTTAATGCGATCAGCCGTTGCTTGAGCTAGAGGATAGCCCGCATCTTGATTTTCATTCCAATCAAAGGTGCAAACTTCATCAAAAAACCACTGCATTTTTTTTCGATCCCCATCAAAAACATCCAGAAAAACGTATTCTGGATTCCAATCAATCAGTACTCCTCCGAGGTCGAATATGATGTTTTTTACTGTTTTCATTAGTTGTAAAATTATAATTCTTTTTTTGTTTCTCCCTGCCCTACAGCCATTAAATAGGCTTTTAAAAAAGGATCGATTTGGCCGTTCATTACCGCATCTACATCGGTCGTTTCGTGCTTGGAGCGTACATCTTTTACCAATTTATATGGGTGCATCACATAATTTCTGATTTGTGATCCCCATTCTATTTTCTTTTTTGAAGCTTCTATTTTGTCACGAGCAGCCATTTTTTTCTGCAATTCGATCTCGTACATCTGTGAACGCAGCAATTGCATGGCTTTATTTTTGTTTTCGAGTTGTGAACGAGTCTCTGAATTTTCAATGATGATTCCCGTAGGATGGTGTCGAAGTCGAACAGCCGTCTCTACTTTATTGACGTTTTGACCACCAGCACCGCTGGCACGCATGGTTTCCCATGTAAAATCTGCAGGGTTGATATCGATTTCAATACTTTCATCAACTAATGGGTAAACATATACAGAAGCAAAGGATGTATGTCGTTTTGCATTACTGTCAAAAGGTGAAATGCGTACTAGTCGATGGACTCCATTTTCTCCTTTCAGCCATCCAAAGGCATAGTTTCCTTCAATTTCTAGGGTTACGGTTTTGATGCCAGCAACATCTCCGGTTTGATGGTTGAGTTCTTTGATTTTAAATCCTTGTTTTTCTCCCCACATTAAATACATTCGCATCAGCATGGCAGCCCAATCGCAACTTTCTGTACCTCCGGCACCAGCTGTGATTTGCAGTACAGCACTGAGGTCGTCACCTTCTTCAGAAAGCATGTTACGGAATTCCACATCCTCTAGACGAGTCAATAGACTTTGGTAATGCGCCGTTACCTCTTCAGTATCGGCATCCCCACTTTTTTCAAACTCCATTAAAACTTCTAGATCATCAGTTCCTTGCTTGATAAATTCGTAGTCAGTTACCCATTTTTTAAGACTCCGCATTTGCTTAATGTGCAATTCGGCTTTTTTTGGGTCATCCCAAAAGTTAGGAGCAAGGGTTTTCTCTTCTTGGTTTTGGATTTCGATCTGCTTAGCATTAATGTCAAAGATACCGCCTTAAGGCACCCAGGCGTTCCATTAAATCTTTATACTCCTCGTTGCTGATCATTCGTATTATTTCCACAAAAATAGTAGAATATTAGTCTTGTGCTACTGAAATAAAATGAAAAAATAAAATGAACAACTGATTCCAATATTTTTATTATGTCTAAATGTATCTAACTTACAACCCAAATCAAATGTTTACGAAATTAACCTACGTACTAGCCCTTTGCTTAATCTTGTCCAGCTGTGGGCAGAACTCCAAAAAAGAACAACCCTCTAACAAAGAAAAAACAACGGAAAAGTCTTTGTTAGCAACTGAAGTTGGAATTCAGAATTTTGCGGTAATATGGAAATGGGCCACTAACAATGTTGATCTCGTTAATGATAATGTGGTAACAATATCCAAAGAATTCAATAATCTTTGGAGCAAGGGTGTTATTGAAAATGCTTATTACAGCAGCAATGCTAAACATGATAAGTTTGAATACTTTCCAAACATCTCATTTTTTATCAAAGCCAAATCAGTTGAGGATGTTAAAACAAAACTCAATGAACTCACTGTAGTTAAAAAAGGCATTGCCTTTTATCAAATTTTCCATGTTGGGCATTTATGGCTTGACAGAAAGCACAATACCATTGATGAAAAAGGGTTGAAAAAATCTTATGTGACAGTACGGAAAACTGAAAAGAAGCCTACAGAAGCTCTTGTAAAGAAACAGACCGATAAAATAATAAAATTATGGAATGCTGGAAAAATTGAAAATGTATATTTTGATATACAAGGCACTCAAACTGAAAGCAACAAAGAAGATTTTGTTTTTTATGCCAATGCAAATACCGAGGAAGAGGCAAGAGCTTTGTGTGAGTCTCTGCCTTTTTTTAAGGAGCAAATTACGTCCTTTAATCTTTTTGATGTAGGCACTTTTTGGCTCGGTATATACAATTAGGAGAAATAATAAACTCTTGACTTAGAAACGCTTTTGATGGTGTATACTAGCTCTCAATAAATATGGAACTCAAACCCTATCATGACAAACATTCATTCGTTTATCAGTATGGATAAATTCTTGTTATACTCTCGTTAATAAGTTTAAATGCCTACTCCTAAAGGTCTTAAAAGTTTTTACTAGTTTTAGATTAACTAATACAAGGCATTATGAACAGGTTTTACAGTCTGATATTGAGTTTGATGATGATGGTTTTTAGCGTTCAGGCTCAATCCAAAAAGGGTAAAAACAACCCAAAACAAAAAATCTCCATTACCGAGCAAGCAAGTCCCTATATGGGTTTTTTTGATTTTTACTATCACGATTCAAGCGATAAGGTTTATCTTAAAGTTCCTAAAAGTGAACAGCAATTTTTATATGTTAATAGTTTAAGTCAAGGGATAGGGAATAACGATATTGGTCTGGACCGTGGGCAATTGGGCAATGAACGTATAGTGTATTTTTCCAAAGCGGGCGATAAACTTTTACTCATTCAACCGAATTTGCGTTATCGTTCCACTTCAGACAACCCCTTAGAAAAGCGATCCATCAAGGAAGCCTTTGCCAAATCCGTTTTATTTGGCTTTCCTATAGTAGAAACTTTAGAAGGTGCTTATATAATCGATTTGACTCCATTTTTGCTTCAGGATACTCATGGAGTTTCCAAACGCCTTAAGCAACTTAAAGAGGGAGCTTATAAAATAGACAAAAGCCGTTCTGCGGTTTATCTCGATCGAACCAGAGCCTTTCCAAAAAATATAGAGTTGGATATGATGCTGACTTATACGGGTGAAAGTACAGGCAATATGCTGCGTTCTGTAACTCCTACACCCGATGCGGTAACCGTGCATCAACACCATTCTTTTGTTGCGCTTCCGTATAGCGATTATAGTTCACGAGCTTTTGATCCTCGTGCAGGAGTCAATGCAATGACCTATTACGATTACACTACTCCAGTCAGTACTTCTACAAAAAAACAAGTGATTTATCGCCATCGACTGGAAAAGAAAGACCCTACTGCAGCAGTTTCTGAGGCTGTAGAGCCTATCATTTATTATTTAGACAACGGAACTCCGGAACCCGTTCGCTCTGCCTTGTTAGAAGGGGGTGTGTGGTGGAATCAAGCCTTTGAAAGTATTGGATTTAAAGATGCATTTCAAGTTAAAATACTTCCTGATGATGCAGATCCTTTAGACGTACGCTATAATGTCATTCAATGGATTCATCGTTCAACTCGAGGATGGAGTTACGGCTCCAGTGTAGCGGATCCCAGAACAGGAGAAATCATCAAAGGTCATGTGAGTTTGGGAAGCCTTCGTATACGTCAAGATTTTATGATTGCCTTGGGCTTAACAGAGGCTCCTTTCGCAGCAGGTGATGATAAAAGCGATCAAGCTTTGGAGTTAGCACTCGCACGTATTCGTCAACTCTCCGCCCACGAAATAGGGCATACTTTAGGTTTCGCACATAATTTTGCAGCCAGTGCCAAGGAGCGGTCTTCGGTTATGGATTATCCACACCCTTATCTCAATATTAAGGACGGTAAGATTGATTATTCAGAAGCTTATGAAACATCAATTGGTTCTTGGGATAAAATCAGTGTTGCATACGCTTACAGTGACTTTCCAGAAGGAACAAATGAAACGGAGGCACTGAATCAATTGCTGGAAAAAAGCACTCGTGAGGGCCACAGATTTATCAGTGATTGGGATGCACGACCCACAGGAGGTGCTCATCCTTTGGCTCATTTATGGGACAACGGCAGTTCTGCTTATGAAGAACTGAGTAAATTGATGCAAATACGCACTTTGGCTTTGAGACACTTGTCTTTGGATCATCTGAGAAGGGGAGAGCCTTACAGCACCTTGGAAGATCGTATGGTACCCATGTACCTTTTACACCGATATCAAGTAGAGGCAGTAGTTAAACTAATCGGTGGAGTGGATTACGATTATGGGGTTAAGGGCCCAGTTGTATACAATACGAAAACAGTTGACGCAACAACTCAGCGCAATGCGCTAAAAGCATTTGTCAGCACCCTAGCTCCAGAAGCCTTAAAAATACCCAAGCATTTGAGGTCATTGATCCCTCCCAGGTCCTTTTCCAACCCAAGGACGAGAGAAAACTTTCTTTCCCAAAGTGGGGTAGCATTTGATTATTTAGGAGTGGCGAACAGCTTGAGTAATGCTTTATTAGGAATCTTACTCCATCCAGAACGCGCTAATCGTTTGGTTGCCCAATACGGTTTTGATACCAATCAGTTGGGTTTAAAAGAAACTTTAAATGACTTGACCACTTCCTTGTTTAAGGTACGATATCGAGAACCCCATGAACAACAATTAAATGATATCGTCAAAGCCAATTTGCTAAAACAAATGATGCATTTGGGGCAGCATCCTAATGCCAGTGCCATAGTCAAAGCATTGGTACACGAGCAATTGGTAAGTTTAGATCAATGGTTAGCAGGACAAGACGATGTGGGGTTTGGAGAAGTTTACCGTATGGAAATCGATAATTATTTTGATAATCCGGAAGACTTTGTTTCTCCAGTATCCAAACGTTTACCAGACGGTTCTCCTATCGGTTCGTTTTCTTGTGATGAATAAAACTATGGAAGTCAATTTAATTAGCGATACGGTTACCAAGCCCTCAAAGGGCATGCTAGAAGCCATGTTTTCAGCAGTAGTGGGTGATGACGTTTTTAAAGAAGACCCTTCGGTCAATGCGTTAGAAGAGGAAGTAGCCAGTCTTTTTGGAAAAGAATCAGCCCTATTTTTTCCCTCAGGTACCATGACCAATCAAACAGCTATTAAAATACATACCCAACCAGGGGAACAATTGATTTGCGATCACTATTCCCATATCTATCACTACGAAGGCGGTGGCGTTAGTTTTAACTCCGGAGTTTCATGTCGGTTATTGCAAGGTGATCGGGGTAGGATTTCTGCAGAGCTGATTGGAGAGGCCATCAATGCTCCTGATTTTTACCACAGCCCAAAAACNNCCTTGGTAAGTNTAGAGAATACNACAAATAAGGGTGGGGGAGCAGTATATGATTTTGCTGAAATCAAAAAAATTAAAGCCCTTTGTGATCAGCATCAATTGGCNTTACACNTGGATGGNGCACGATTGTGGAANGCCCTTGAAGTANCTTCTGAAAGCCCCACNGACTACGGAACTGTNTTTGANACCATTTCCCTTTGTTTTAGCAANGGATTGGGATGTCCAGTAGGTTCTGTTTTGGTGGGTTCTAAGGAGGCGATAGAGGAGGCNTTGAGAGTTCGTAAAGTTTTTGGAGGCGGTATGCGTCANGCAGGTTATTTAGCNGCTGCGGCTACTTATGCCTTACATCATNATCGGGCGGANCTTAAAGAAGATCACAAAAAAGCAAAAGCGCTTTCAGATGCATTGGAGGCTTCAANAATTGTACAATCGGTTGCTCCAGTTGAAACAAATATTGTAATTTTCTCCTTAAATCCTGACCAAAACGAAAGTGAATTNATTTATAAAATGAAAGAAAAAGGAATTCTTTTNATCAGCCTTGGAAAAGGGAAATTACGAATGGTAACCCACCGNGATTACACCGATNNNCAGCANGATTATGTNTTAACAACTTTAACCCAATTGANTTAAAATGAACACGTCCAAANTGATCTTATTGCTGATTTTTGCAGCATTCATTTCAGCATGTAAAAAAAATGTACCTATGAACTTTGANACTAGCCTCCAGCCACCTATGGCTGAGAAATCACCCTTTCAACTNAAAAAGCACGACGANATTNGGANTGATCCTTACTATTGGCTNCGCGAACGAGAAAACCCTGAGGTGATTGACTATCTCGAAAGAGAAAACGATTANTATCAAAAAATGACTCAGGATACGGAATCGTTTCGAGAAGATCTGTTTGAGGAACTGAAAGGAAGAATCAAAGAAGACGATAATTCAGTGCCCTNTTTTTACAACGAGTATTGGTATATCACCCGTTATGAAAAGGGGAAGCAATATCCTATTTATACACGNAAAAAAGACTCATTAAGNGCGAAAGAGGAAGTCCTTTTNGATTGTAATAAAATGGCCGAGGGTCACGACTACTTCCGTTTAGTTGGATTAAANGTTAGCNCAGATAATGCTAAAGTAATTTACGGAGTCGATACGGAATCGAGGCGGAAATACACTTTANATGTCAAGGATTTAATTAGTGGAGAAGTGTTGGATACGAAAATCAAAAATACCACAGGAGGCTCAGCTTGGGCATTGGACAATCAACATTTCTTTTACACTAAAAAAAATATTGAGACCCTGAGATCTGAATGGATCTATCGACATGATATAGCTGAACCCAATGCCAAGGATGAGTTGATATTCCACGAANATGATGAAACCTTTTCAGTAGGGGTAAGGGAAACCAAATCCAATGAGTATATCATCATCAGTTCTTACAGTACACTTACCTCTGAGCAGCAATTTTTAGANGCCAACAATCCTTTGGATGATTTNAAAGTNATACAGCCCAGAACAANAGGGTTAGAATACANTNCTGCCCAATATAAAGACAGCTTTTATATTTTAAACAACCACAATGAAGCCAAAAACTATAAAATTTCAAAAGTCTCCATAGAAAATTCTAAACTCGAAAACTGGGAAGANATTATCCCNCACCGTGAAGACGTNTTACTNGAAGACTTTGAAATTTTTAAAGATTATTTTGTGGTTACNCAACGTGAAAACGGTTTGACTTCCATTCGAATTCAGAATTGGGAAGNTAATGTTGNTTATTTCTTGCCTGTTGATGGAGAAACNTACAGTATATACGGGGCGTACAATCCAAGTTTTGANACCANCAAGTTTCGCTTTGGATATACNTCTTTGCGTACACCGAGAAGTATNTANGAATTTGATATGGAAACCCAAGAACGTGAGTTGTTAAAACAGCAAGAGGTTATGGACAGNGATTTTGACCCNGCAAACTATGTTGAAGCAAGGGTTTGGGCTACTGCAAGAGATGGGNTAAAAGTTCCAATCTCTATGGTACACCANAAAGATACCGAGCTTANTGAGGATACNCCCTTTTATCTGTATGCCTACGGATCTTATGGGGCGANTATGGACCCTGGTTTTTCAAGTAGTCGATTGAGTTTACTCGACAGAGGATTCGTATTTGGAATTGCGCATATAAGAGGAGGAGAGTATTTGGGGAGACAATGGTATGAAAACGGAAAATTATTTAAAAAGAAAAATACTTTCTACGACTTTATCGACGCCTCAAAATTTTTAATAGATTCTAAAATGACCAGCGCCTTACATTTACATGCCATAGGAGGCTCAGCAGGTGGTTTATTGATGGGGGTAGTGGTCAACGAGGCTGCTGAATTGTACCGAAGTGTGATAGCCGCAGTTCCCTTTGTAGATGTGGTGACTACCATGTTGGATGACAGCATCCCGCTAACCACTGGAGAATATGATGAATGGGGTAATCCTAATGAAAAAGACTATTATGACTATATGTTGTCTTATTCTCCTTACGACCAAGTTAGGGCAAAAAGCTATCCGAATATGCTTGTTACTGCAGGATATCACGACTCTCAGGTTCAATATTGGGAGCCAGCAAAATGGGTTGCCAAATTAAGAGACCTTAAAACAGATTCTAATGTCTTGTTTTTAGANACCAATATGGAGGCTGGNCATAGTGGGGCTTCGGGTCGTTTCGATGCGTTAAAAGATGTCGCAAAANAATATACNTTTATCCTCCAACTCGAAGGAAAGCTAGACTAATTTTTTTTATTAAATTTGCAANACCNTATTAGAAACTAAATATGAACCAATCATTGAATACCTATCAAAGTATACTAGAGTTGATAGGTAACACACCACTAATCAAGCTAAATAAAAGCGTAGTGGATTACAGCGGTGAGTTTTTTGCTAAGTTTGAAGCGTTCAATCCAGGTCATTCAAATAAGGACAGAATAGCAATTCATATTATAGAAGAAGCAGAACGCAGAGGCATACTTAANCCTGGAGACACTGTTATTGAAACTACTTCAGGGAATACTGGCTTTAGTTTGGCAATGGTNTCTATGATTAAGGGCTACGATTGTATANTAGCAGTAAGCTCNAAATCTTCAAAAGATAAAATTAATATGTTGAGTTCTATGGGGGCTCAAGTGCATGTTTGCCCTGCAAACGTTCCTACAGACGATCCCAGATCCTATTATGAGGTCGCTAAAAGACTTCATGGAGAGATTAAGGAATCGGTTTATATCAACCAATACTTTAACGAGCTNAATGTAGATGCACATTACCGCTCTACAGGACCTGAGATTTGGAAACAAACTGAAGGAAANATCACTCACTTGGTTGCCAGTAGCGGTACAGGNGGAACAATTTCGGGTTGTGCTAAATATTTAAAAGAACAAAACCCTGATATTCANATAGTAGGAGTAGACGCTTATGGGTCTGTACTCAAGAAATATCATGAAACTCAAGAGTTAGACCCCAATGAAATTTACCCTTACCGTATCGAAGGTTTGGGGAAAAATTTAATTCCTACAGCCACTCATTTTGATCTTATTGATCAATTTGAAAAAGTGACTGACGAGGAAAGTGCACACCGTGCGAGAAGTATCACACGTTCCGAAGGAATGTTTGTGGGGTATACCTCGGGTGCTGCCATGCAAGCTGTTCACCAGCTCACAGAAAAAAACTATTTTCAAAAAGACAGTTTTGTAGTTGTCATATTCCCAGATCACGGATCCCGATATATGAGTAAGATATATAGTGAGGATTGGATGGCAGAACAAGGCTTTTTTGATGCGGATAACGAATCACAGCAAAATATTGAATACATTAACGATCAAGCTTCTGAGAAATGAGAGATTTATTTGAGAGAATACATGAGAATAAAGGGCCGTTGGGAAAGTGGGCTTCGCAGGCTGAAGGTTATTTTGTCTTTCCAAAGCTCGAAGGACCTATTTCCAACCGAATGAAATTCAAGGGGAAAGAAGTAATTACATGGAGTGTCAATGACTATTTAGGGCTAGCAAACCTTCCCGAGATACGCAAAGTTGACGCTGAAGCAGCAGCTGATTACGGGGCTGCCTATCCTATGGGGGCCAGAATGATGTCCGGTCATACCGAACTGCACGAACAACTTGAAAACGAGCTTGCAGACTTTGTGGAAAAAGAAGCAGCTTACCTGCTCAATTTTGGGTACCAAGGCATCCTTTCTACGGTTGATACCCTAGTGGGTAAGGATGACGTGATCGTTTACGACGTGGATGCACATGCTTGTATAGTTGATGGTGTTCGATTACACTTAGGTAAGCGTTTTACCTACAAGCACAACGATGTAGAAAGCCTCGAAAAGAACCTACAACGCGCAACCAAAGTTGCAGAACAAACAGGTGGAGGAATACTTGTTATTTCGGAAGGCGTCTTTGGTATGCGAGGAGAGCAAGGGAAATTGAAAGAAATCGCTGCACTTAAAAAGCAATACAATTTCCGCTTTTTAGTCGATGATGCACATGGTTTTGGAACCCTAGGAGAAAGCGGTAAAGGAGCTGGAAACGAACAAGGCGTTCAAGATGAAATAGATGTTTATTTCGCAACTTTTGCAAAGTCAATGGCGTCAACTGGAGCTTTTGTAGCTGCAGACAAAGAAATCATTGACTACTTAAAGTACAATATGCGGTCGCAAATGTTTGCCAAGTCCCTACAAATGCAATTAGTAAAGGGTGCTTTAAAACGTTTGGATCTTTTGCGTACCCGTCCTGAGTTTAAAGCAAAATTGTGGGAAAATGTCAATGCGCTTCAAAACGGACTAAANGAAAATGGATTCGACATCGGAACGACTCAAAGTTGTGTTACTCCTGTNTACCTTAAGGGAAGCATCCCTGAAGCTATGGCTTTAGTCAAGGATTTACGNGAAAACTATGGAATCTTTTGTTCAATTGTAGTGTATCCTGTAATTCCTAAGGGCTTGATNCTCCTCCGTTTAATTCCAACCGCNACNCATACNCTAGAAGATGTTCAAATTACNTTGGATGCATTTGCAGGTNTTCGTGAAAAACTNGAAAACGGAACCTATAAAAGACTTTCAGAATCGGTNAAGGCAGTTTAATAGNCTTTTAATCATTGAGCATCACAGGCATTACCAATAAGGTAATGTCTTCTCCTTCTACTGTATGATCTAAAGGGGTCAATAAGCCCGCACGNTTGGGCNGTGACATGGATAATTTTACCTCATTGCATTCCATATTATTGAGCATTTCNATAAGNAATCTNGAATTGAATCCAATTTGNATGTCATCCCCTTGATAGTCACACTCCANACGTTCTTCNGCACTATTACTATAGTCAAAATCTTCAGCTGAAANCTGCAATGCTGCACCTGCGATCTTTAAGCGAATTTGGTGCGTTGTTTTATTGGAAAAAATACTCACTCTTCGAACAGAGTTAAGGAAATTCACTCGATCGACCTGCATCTGATTTGGATTTTCCTTTGGAATCACAGCCTCATAGTTAGGATACTTACCATCAATCAGTCGACACGTAAGTAAGGATTCACCAAAGGTAAACTGTGCATTGGTTTCATTGTATTGTATCTTGATTTCATCCGGAACACCTTGCAGTATTCCTTTGAGCAACTGAAGAGGCTTTTTTGGCATGATGAACTCTGAAGCAACTTCAGATGTAGCATCAGTACGCGTGTACTTTACTAGTTTGTGAGCATCAGTGGCTACAAAAGTCAATCCTGCATCAGAAAACTGGAAAAACACACCACTCATCACCGGTCTTAAATCATCATTGCCACTTGCAAACAGCGTACTGTTGATCGCGGTGTGAAGCAAGCTAGATTGCACCGTGGTTGTTTTAGAATCAATTAATTCTGCTGCTTTTGGAAATTCCTCCCCGGGAACATAGGCAACTGCATATTTACCGTTATTTGCGCTTATTTCCACAGTATTTTTATCTGTCATGACAAAAGTCAAAGGCTGTTCGGGAAAGGTCTTTAAGGTATCCAGTAGCAAACGAGCGGGAAGTGCCAGTGAACTATTGCTTTCTGATTCAACAGACATTCGAGTTGAAAATGTAGTTTCTAAATCAGAAGCCGACAAGGTCAGCGAACTCCCATTAACCTCAAACAAGAAATTGTCTAATATAGGCAGTGTATTGGTACTGTTTATAACTCCTCCTATCATTTGAAGCTCTTTAAGAAGTGCGGCACTGGAAACTATAAATTTCATTTGTAAATCGGTATTAATTTGATTTTTTAAAGGGTAAACCCTTTATTTAGTGATACGTTCACTAGGTTTGTTTTAGATTATGATACGTTCTCTCAAATATATTTGAAATGCTTTGATTGATAAAACAAACTTATCAACATTTAAGCCCCTGAATGTTTACTTCTTCCTCTTTGATTCAACCAACCAAAACCCAACGCAATCAGTAATGGACTAAGTAGCATCATGACTTTCCAAAGCATCCCTTTAGCTTCAATTTTTTGAGCGTCTAAATAGGCTAAATTCCATTTTTTTTGACGGATAAGAAGTCCATCTAAATTTCCACTCAGGTAGTGAACGGCATGCATCAACAGCTGTTTGTTTGCGTAAAAATTACTGGTCCATTTATCATAGCCCAGCTGGAGTGGCGCACCCTTATCAAGTTGATTCTCAGCTAGATTACCATCACTAAAAAGAATGCTTTTACCCTTTCCTTTATTTAAGTGATTTGCGTTTTTCATGGGTAAGATACGGTTTGCAAATAGTGATTTTTGTTCCCCTTCTGTCAATAATCCTAATGTTTTTGAAGGTTCATCATATCCACTGGGTTGAATTTTTTCAGTGGCTTGATCCAATGAAACAACTACGGGCACCCCCGCCGTTTTGGTAAAGCCTGAGGTTTGAAGTAATACCGATTGATTCATTGTGTTTTCAAGTATATCGATTGGACTGGCAAATTGAGTAAGCACTGGTCCAATGCGTTCGCCAATCAAGTTGGATTCTGGCTTAGGAAGCGGGTAGTAGGACCACGGGTAGGGTATGAATTGGGTGTTGTTTGCAGATCCATTTGCCAGTACAATAGGGGCACAATAAAGATCTTGTACCAAGGCTTTATTGATCCGCATACCCTGATTGAAAAAATAATCGTCCAAATTCAACTCCAAAGGAAAGCCATAAGCTTTTCCCGCACTGTTAAATAAACTGTCTCTATCAATACCAACTCCGTTGACCAGCCAAAGAATTCCGCCCCCCTGAAGACTGTATTGATCTAAAATATACTTTTCTGTTTGAGTAAATGCCTTATTAGGGTTGCTTATGATTAACGCTTTGAATCGATTCAAGTTTGTAAGACTCTGCTCAGGACTGATTTCTGGATTTTTGAGGTCAAACGAGGCTAGATTGTAGTAGGGTCTCAATGACTGAAGAAAATCAGCCAGTTTAATATTTTTAGAAGTTTTATGTGAAGTTAAAACAGCAATAGCTGATTTTGTTTCCCTAGTCACTTTTCCAATTCCATCCATGATAAGGTATTCTATTTGTTGTATAGAGCGACTGATTTTATCTCGATCAGTATCACCGAGTTGTTTGCTGAGTAGTGAAACCCTTTCGGAAACATCTCCATAGTTTATAATCATCCAAGGAAAAACCATAGTTTCATTCCGTTGGCCGTCCTTGTTTTCAATAACAATTTCAGGACTCATGCCGTATTGTTGCATTTCTCTTACCACCGCTTCATTAGAGCCGATTTCAAAGGGGTCGTTGTACTGAATGATCAGTTTGTCTGTTGCATATTCAAGCTGATCTAGAAATACGTCCAATTCTCCTCTAAATTCTCTGTAGAGTCCTGGCAAGTCACCAGTTAAAAAAACATCTATGCGTAATGGCTTGTCGAGATTTGTTAATTGAGTAAGAGTTGCTTCAGAAAGACTGTAACGTTGATCTGAAGTTAAATCAAAACGCAAACTGAATTGATGACTGGCTTGCATCAAAATAAGACTGAGCACTAGAGCGATAAGTGGTTTTTTTAATGCCTTCATTTGCGTTTCTTTTTTTGAATAAGTTCAACACCGGTAAGGAAAAAAGTCAATAGCATCCCAAAAAAGTAAACCAAATCCTCCAAAGCGATTATTCCTCGGCTAAGAGTACCGTAATGTACAGAAGCTCCTAAACTATTGATCCATTTATACCCTAGAACAGTAGGTGCAAAATCCGCGATAAACGACCAAAAGTAAAGGTGAATAAAACAAGCAACTACTCCAAGTAAAAAAGAAGCTACCTGACTTTGAAAAATCAAGGAGGCACACATGCTGGTTACCGTAAAGAGTAAGGCGAGTAAAAACAAAGCTAAATACGAACATCCTAAAACTCCCCAATCCAGTTTCGTGCCCTCTTGCAATAAGCCGTCAAGTGTAAATGCATGCAGTAAAGTAGGAAACAGTGCAATACTTAAGATCAAGAGTACCCCTAACAGCTTGCCACCAAAAATCTGATAAGGATGCAAAGGTTTGGTCAAGAGTAATTCAAAGGTTCCCTGAGCATATTCCTCCGAAAAGGTTCTCATACTGAGAGCAGGTATTAAAAAAAGAAATAAAATAGGGCTTAATTCAAAGAACGGATTGAAATCACCCAGCTCTCTATTCAGTAAATTAAAAGGTGAATTAAAAAACCAAAGGGTTAACGCGTTAATGAGTAGATAACCACCAACAACAAGATAGCCAGTAAGTTGACAAAAATACAACCGTAATTCTCTCTTGGCGATGCTCCACATATTATTCAAATTGAATGTTAATTAAATCTCTGTAATACAGTCCAAAAAGCGAACTTGCACTCCCTACGGTATTGGGGTTGCTTTTGTAAACGGCTAACTCTAAATGTCCAGCTGCATTGAACAAAGCCAATTTTTTGCCATCCTCCTCTCGGTTAGATTTGGGCTGACTAAAGTCTATAGCTTGACTATAACTACTGTGGATTTCTGTAAACTTAAGTGTGCGTGCATTAATTGTAAAAGGCCTGGACTTTCCAATCTCTTTAAACAACTTTTGTGTAATATTGGTAATCACATTGCCGTAATTATCCACATAGATCACACTTCCTAAGATTTGATTGCCGTCTTGACTGATAACGGGCTTTACATTGGTAAGTTCTTTCATTTTATCAATAGGAGTTCCAACTACCTCCAATGTTCCCTTTCTGGCAATGTGAGCCGCGACTTGGACAAATACATCAAGCACAGGGAATGAACTGCTAACCGTTTTATGAATGTTAATCGCCACCAACTTTTCAGGCTTGACATCCTCTTTTATTAATGAAAAAATACCATTGTCAGCACCAATAAAAAAATGCCCTTCCAATTGCATGGCCAAATGAATATTTTCTGGGGTATATTCCGACTCTACACCAACGATATGGATAGTTCCTTTTGGAAATGCTTTATAAGCATTTTTAAGCACATAAGCGGTTTCAGAGGAATTGTATGGGCTAATTTCATGCGTAATATCGATAATCTGCGCCTCGGGTATCTGATCCAGTAGTGCCGCCTTAATGACGGATATAGAATAGTCTTTATGTCCAAAATCTGTCGTTAAAGTTACCAGGACCATAAAGTTATTTTTCTCTAATGATTTACGTAAAATTATTCTATTTTTATNCGTGACCATATCGGTCATTAACAAAAATAATTCATTTTAACCGAGTAGCCTTTGAATGATATAAAAATTGANCTGTCAGAAGTAAATCCTCAAGAGTTTTTTNGGGATCAAAACNCCAANATAGCCAAATTAAGAACGTACTTCCCAAAAATAAAAATTGTAGCTCGTGGCAATACACTCAANGCTTATGGTGAGGATGCCATCCTTTCAGAATTCAGTAAGCGCGTTGACATGCTCATTGCTCATTTTGGAAAATTTAATATCCTAAACGATGAGATCATTGAACGTATTGTATTAGCTGGGACTGAGGACAATCCNCAACTCAATGGAGGTACTGAAACCCAAATATTGCATGGAGTAGGAGGGAAAATCATCAAAGCAAAAACTTATAACCAAAAGCGTTTGGTTGAGTCCATGTACAAAAACGACATGGTTTTTGCGGTAGGTCCAGCGGGAACAGGAAAAACGTATACAGGCGTAGCGCTNGCAGTTAAAGCNCTAAAGGAGAAACAAGTCAAACGGATCATACTCACACGTCCTGCAGTTGAAGCAGGCGAAAATTTAGGCTTTCTCCCTGGAGACTTAAATGAAAAACTCGATCCTTANATGCAGCCTCTATANGATGCCTTAAGAGATATGATTCCCAGTGAAAAACTCCAGGGATATATTGAAAAAGGNACCATACAGATCGCCCCTCTAGCTTTTATGCGNGGAAGGACTTTAGACAATGCATTTGTCATTTTGGATGAAGCNCAAAATACTACCCATGCCCAAATGAAAATGTTTTTAACACGTATGGGTAAAAATGCTAAGTTTCTTTTAACTGGAGACCCCGGTCAAATTGATCTNCCAAGACGTATGATNTCAGGATTAAAAGAGTCACTCTTGATTTTAAAAAACACTAAGGGTATTGAAATAATTTATCTCGATGACAAGGATGTCATTCGTCATCCTCTGGTCAAAAAAATTATTGATGCCTATAAAACGATAGAACACGANAATTGATGAGCAGTANAACGATNATGCAAACCAGCTTAGNGTTGGAAGGTTNGGAGTCTAAATACATAGGNAAAGTAAGAGAGGTTTATAGACTCNAAGACNAGCGTTTGGTAATGGTAGCAACTGACCGTCTTTCNGCTTTTGACGTGGTTTTACCCAAAGGNATCCCTTACAAAGGNCAAATCTTAAATCAAATTGCCACTCAGATGATGGAGGCGACAGCNGANATTGTTCCTAATTGGCTTGAAGCTACTCCAGATCCAAATGTAGCNGTGGGTAAACTANGCGAACCCTTTAAGGTNGAAATGGTGATTAGAGGGTATCTCTCNGGTCATGCTGCAAGAACTTATAAAGCTGGTGGAAGAATNCTCTGCGGGGTGCCAATGCCCGAAGGAATGAAAGAAAATGATCGCTTTGAGACTCCAATCATTACGCCTGCCACCAAAGCAGAAGAAGGACACGATGAAGATATTTCAAGAGAAGAAATCATTCGTCAAGGAATTGTAAGCGAATCGGATTATATCCAATTGGAAAAATACACTCGAGCACTGTTCCAGCGCGGAACAGAAATCGCACAAAAACAAGGATTGATTTTGGTGGATACCAAATACGAATTCGGTAAGTCTGCCGAGGGTGAAATTGTTTTGATCGACGAAATACACACTCCAGATTCTTCTCGTTATTTTTATGAAGANGGNTATGCTAAAAGACAAGAGAAAGGGCTTCCTCAAAAGCAACTTTCAAAAGAATTTGTAAGGCAATGGTTGATCAGTAAAGGTTTTCAAGGATTGGACGGGCAACAATTACCTGAAATGGANGAGGAGCGAATAACTTCTATATCCGAACGGTATATTGAACTTTACGAAAAAATTACTGGAAAAAACTTTATCAAAGCTTCATTGGATGACATTCCAAAACGAATTCAAACGAATATTGATAATTATTTGAGCAGGCGCTAAAGCGATTANTANTNNAANANTAGTTATCTANANNAATCTGCAAAAGATAACCACTACAGCTATACGNCTATTNNAACNTACTGNAGNNANNTNNCNANTCNCNGNTAATNNNNCNACTTTANACTAGCAAATCATGTATTTCGCTAATCGNNGTATTGGCAGGAAAGCAAAGAGCATTATCNTATTTTTTAAACCAGGTGATTTGCCTTTTAGCATAGCGTCTGGTATTCTTTTTAATTTCNTGTANGGCTTNTTCTAAACTNNACTTTCCTTCAAAATATGGNAAAANTTCTTTGTATCCAACTGTCCGAAGTGCGGCTTGATCCTTAAATGGAATTAAAGCGCTTACTTCTTCTTCTAATCCGTCTTTGATCATTTGATCGACACGNNNGTTAATCTTCTCGTATAAAACTGTTCTAGGGCAGTGTAAAATNATCATTTTAGACACAAAGCTTCTNTCAGGTCTGTCNTGACCCAAAAAAGAGGANTANGGTTTNTCTGAGGNGATGCAGACTTCTAATGCACGTAATAAGCGCATNGGATTNTTGATATCTACACGAGTGTAATATTTTNGGTCCTTTTCTCTTAAAAGCTCTTGTAATCCCTGNAGACCGTGNGTTTCGTAAAATAAGCGGATTTGATTGCGTACTTCGTCCGGGATTTNTGGAAATTCGTCCATACCGAACATGATTGCATCAGCATACATACCGGANCCTCCAACCATGATTAAAGTATCTTTNTTATCGAATAGCTTCTCGATGGTAGCTATNGCNTCATTTTCAAAATCAGCAACAGTATACACTTGCTCCACGCTTTTGNTTTGAATAAAGTGATGCGGTACAGCGGCTAATTCTTCTTCTGTAGGAACGGCTGTTCCNATTTTCATCTCNTTATAAAACTGTCTTGAATCACAAGAAATTATTTCAGTATCAAATGCCTTGGCAAGACCAATGGCAGTTTTNGTTTTTCCAACACCGGTAGGTCCNGCNATATAGATCAATGTTTTAGTCGACATNATTTAAAGGTTTTGCACAATGGTGGCAGTAAATAGCTCCTTCTTTGTGGGATTGGGTTAGACAATGAGGGCAGGCTTGAGTATTNGTATCGATGGGCTTTTGTTTTGACATTTCTGCAGTGACNATTCCNGTNGGNACAGCGATTATACCGTATCCCATAATCATGATTAAAGAGGCAACTAANTGACCGATTGGCGTTTGAGGAGCAATGTCACCATAACCTACAGTGGTTAGGGTAACGATGCACCAGTAAATACTCCTTGGAATGCTAGTAAAACCACTGGNNTNGTCTTCAATTAAATACATTAANGTGCCAAAGATGATACATAAAANNAAAACACCAAAGATAAAAACAGAAATCTTTGTNCGACTGGCGCGTAAGGCAATAAGCAGTACACTTGATTCCCTCATATACTTGGTTAGTTTTAATATTCTAAANACTCTTAATAGTCTTAAGGCTTTCAATGCGACCAAGCTGTGNGTTCCCNCTAGAAAAAAAGAAAGGTATTTTGGTAAAGTGGACAGTAAATCTATGATACCGTAAAAACTAAAAATGTATTTCCAAGGNCTNGTAACACTGACGATTCTCAAAATATACTCCAAAGTNAAAAGNACAGTGATAATCCATTCTGCCCAATCCAGATAGGTGTGGTATTTCGCATCTATGGAAGCCACACTTTCCAAAGCGACAAATACAACACTAAGCAATATGGTGATGAGAAGGATAATATCGAAAAGCTTCCCTGAAGGGGTATCTGCCTCGAATATAATTTCATGCAGTCTGTGTTTCCATCTTTTCATAGTAAGGACAAAGATTAGGACGCTTTAATATAATTTAAAGGTATTAACTTATTATATCTTTTTCTACTCAAAAAGCTTCGGATTAATTTTTCTACATCTGGATTATTCTCCATAGTAACCAACCTTGAGGTGATTTGCTTGTGATCTTTGATTTGATGGTTGAGTTCGAAGTAGCCATATCCACAAAAAACTTTATCCTTAATATATACAAAAGAAGATTCTCCAGTTTTTCTTCCATTTGATACTATTAAGAAGTCTGAATAGGGATAATTAAAAGTTGCTGCCAGTGCATTTACTTTTTTACGATAGGCTTCAGGCGATTCAAATCCTATACAGGCTCCATCACATTTTTTAAGTGCGTGTTGGAAGCAAGGACCAGATGAATTAGAAAGACTTGTTTTGTGCAGGCAAATTCCGTAGTTATCTGTCCAATTAAAGACAGCTGCCTTTGCATTTTTCATATTTTTATAGACACTTAGATAAATATGCTCCTTTTTTACTTGCTCTACAATTAAATTTGGATAGTCGTCTGTTTCATCCAATCGAATACCCATAGGAAAACTTCTGTAGCGCATGGCTTTATTCAGCTTAGGCGCATTGGTCTTTATCTCGTTTTGTTCTTTTAACAGGGTGACGAGTTCTCCTCCAGTGAGTGCGTAAGTCACTGAGTGCAATTGCCTTTGAATCAATTCCGCTTTTTTTGACTTTGAAGTCAAATGATTCAGCAAACGCTTTTTAATATTATTGCTTTTACCGATGTAGATGATTTCATTCTCATGATTTGAAATATAATACACTCCCATTTCAGAGGGAAGTTTATCCACTACATCTAAGTATTTTGTAGGAACTTTATTGGGGTTCTTAGAGCTAACCTGAGTTTTTAATATATTTTTTTTAATAAT
>NHDB01000034.1 GCA_002167945.1 Flavobacteriaceae bacterium TMED48
ACTTAAACAAAATTTTAAAAATATATCAAAACTGTTATCCTGAATAACTTACATAATTCCTTGGAGTCTCGTAAAGGGTGACTGAAAGTGTATGAGCTTGATCTAAATGAGGCTTTAACCAATTGTAAATTACAACTGCCATATTTTCTGCAGAAGGGATCAAATCAGAAAACTCAACTATTTCTTCATTCAAGTTTTTATGATCCATCTTTTCTTCAACTTCAGACTTTATCAAGTCTTTTAAGACTTTCATATCCATGACATACCCAGTTTCTGGATCGATATTACCCCGAACGTGAACTATCAGCTCATAGTTGTGCCCGTGATAGTGTGGGTTGGCACATTTGCCAAAAATATTTTCGTTTTGGTCATCAGTCCAGTCTTTTCGATACAATCGATGGGCAGCATTGAAATGTGCTTTTCTACTTACGGTTACTTTCATTGAATAGATTTTATATAATTAAAGAACCGTTTAAAAATGATTTTAAACCAAACGGTATAGGTTTCAGGATGCAGGACAATATCATTCGCTATTGCTGTCAAAGACATCCACTTCCAAGAGGCAACTTCTTCAGGATTAATACGAGGTGTACCTTCAAAGTAACCTATCATTACGTGATCCAGTTCGTGCTCTGTAAGTCCATTATCAAATGGGGCTTTATAAATAAAACTGAATAATTCTTCAAGTGGTACACTGAATCCCATTTCCTCTTCCAAACGACGGGTACCGGCTTCTAAATTGTGCTCTCCTTCCCGTTGGTGACTACAACAGGTATTGGTCCAAAGTGCTGGAGAATGGTATTTGTGTAGCGCCCTTTGTTGAAGCATTAACTCTCCATTTTTGTTTAAAATAAAAACAGAGAAGGCGCGATGCAAAACTGCTTTTTCATGCGCTTCCATTTTGGGCATCGTACCAATAGGATTGTCTTCCCTATCAACAAGGATTACTTTTTCTTCTTTCATGCACTCCAAAATTACCTATATTTTTTTCAAAAACCTATTCCGCTAAGTTTCAGTTGGCTCATTAATTGAATACTTTTGTGAAAAATTGATTGAATGGAATTTTTAGACGAAATCAAGCGCCGAAGAACTTTTGGGATCATATCTCACCCTGACGCAGGTAAAACCACTTTAACGGAAAAATTACTCCTTTTTGGAGGAGCAATTCAAGAGGCTGGAGCGGTGAAATCCAATAAAATCAAAAAAACAGCCACCAGTGATTTTATGGAAATTGAACGTCAAAGAGGGATTTCTGTGGCTACTTCTGTACTGTCTTTTATTTATCAAGATAAAAAAATCAACATACTCGATACTCCTGGTCACAAAGACTTTGCAGAGGATACCTTTAGAACTCTCACGGCTGTAGACAGTGTCATCGTGGTAATTGATGTCGCTAAAGGCGTTGAGGAACAAACTGATAAACTGGTGGAAGTTTGTCGTATGCGTAACATTCCAATGATCGTCTTTATCAATAAACTAGATCGGGAAGGAAAAGACGCTTTCGACTTGTTGGACGAGGTTGAACAAAAATTAGGCCTGAAAGTTACCCCACTGTCACTCCCAATTGGAATGGGGTATGATTTTAAAGGGATTTACAATATCTGGGAACGCAATGTGCAGTTATTCAATGGTGAGCAAAAACAAACCATAGGGAAAAAAGCGCATTTTAAATCACTGGATGACCCTCAATTGGAAGATACAATTGGTGACCAGGCTTTAGAGGTCTTAAAAGAAGAACTTGAACTGATCGATGGTGTCTATCCTAAATTTGATAGGGAGGCTTATTTAAAGGGCGCACTCCAACCCGTACTCTTTGGCTCGGCTTTGAATAACTTTGGTGTTCAAGAGTTGCTTAATTGTTTTATTGAAATTGCTCCAGAACCACTGTCCAAAGCTTCTGAAGAACGGCTTATAGAACCCCACGAGGATAAGTTTAGNGGGTTTGTCTTTAAAATTCACGCCAATATGGATCCCAANCACCGCNATCGTCTGGCGTTTNTCAAAGTNGTTTCAGGCACCTTCCAACGCAACAGNCCTTACCTGCATGTTCGGCTCAANAAAAAATTAAAATTCTCTTCNCCAAATACCTTCTTNGCGGANCGNAANGANATNGTNGACACCTCTTANCCAGGTGANATTGTNGGNCTTCACGATACNGGAAATTTTAANATTGGNGATACANTNACNGNNGGNGAACNACTNCACTTTANGGGAATCCCTAGCTTTTCCCCNGAACACTTTCGCTANATCAANAATAANGATCCNATGAAAGCCAAGCAGNTNNCAAAAGGAATCGANCAACTCATGGANGAAGGAGTTGCACAGTTNTTTACNCTCAACCTCAANGGNCGNAAAGTCATTGGAACTGTNGGTGCCNTNCAATTTGAAGTCATTCAATACCGACTNCTNCACGAATACNGAGCNAANTGTACTTATGAAAATTTAAACGTTCANAAAGCNTGNTGGATTGAAGGAGATGAAAAAAGTGATGCCTTTAAAGAATTTCGTCGTATNAAACAAAAGTTTCTNGCTCAAGANAAAAGNGGACAACTTGTTTTCCTNGCNGATTCAGCCTTTTCTCTTCAAATGGCTCAAGACCAATACAAGGAGCTACAATTCCACTTTACTTCAGANTTTTAAANAAANTCTACANGGCNNTAAATNTCTNANATTNGTANTTNTNTAAAATTAAAAAANCCTCCATAAAAGGAGGGTTTGTTTTTTAAGCTTCACCAGTNGGNCCAAAATTTAATGGAATNGGTGGTGGCTCNTTNGTNTCTATAGTTCCATTNACATTCTCAAAGCGCTGNATATTTTCAGCTAAGGCTTTTTGAAAGCGTTTNGCGTGTTCCGGTGTCAAAATCACTCGAGACTTAACACGAGCTTTAGGAGCACCGGGCATTACAGTAATAAAGTCGACGATAAATTCCGATGTNGAATGATTGATAATGGCTAAATTAGAATATACACCATCAGCAANATGTTCGTCNATAGCAATNTTCAATTGCTTTTCTTTGGGGTCTTTTTTATCACTCATTTTNTAGAAACTTATTTCTTCTTCTTTATCAATCAAGAGACTCTTATACTCTTCTTTTGAACCTACAATGATATCATTGTAATTTCTAAGACCAGTACCTGCAGGAATTTTATGTCCCACAATAACGTTCTCTTTCAATCCTTCAAGAAAATCAACTTTACCGTTTACAGCAGCTTCGTTTAATACCTTGGTTGTTTCCTGGAAGGAAGCAGCCGAAATAAAGGATTTGGTCTGAAGCGATGCACGGGTAATTCCTTGCAGTTCAGGTGTTGCAGTCGATGGTGCTGCATCACGTGCGACAACCAACTGCTTGTCTTCTCTTGTCAACAAAGAGTTTTCATCTCGTAATTGACGAGAAGAGATCACCTGACCTTGTTTGAGATTTTCTGAATCTCCTACCTCTTCAACAATTTTCATACCGTAAAGACCATCGTTTTCTTTGATAAAGTCATAACGGAATACCAATTGATTTTCTAAGAAAATAGAATCTCCCGGATCCATGATACGCACTTTACGCATCATTTGGCGAACGACCACCTCAAAGTGCTTATCGTTGATCTTCACACCTTGCAAGCGATAAACCTCTTGGATTTCATTAACCAAATACTGCTGTACAGCGGATGGCCCTTTAATTTTAAGAATATCTGCTGGAGTGATTGATCCGTCAGAAAGTGGCATCCCTGCTTTGACAAAATCGTTTTCCTGTACGAGAATCTGATTGGATAATTTTACCAGATACTTTTTGATNTCACCAAACTTCGACTCCACAATGATCTCGCGGTTTCCTCTTTTGATTTTTCCAAAGGAAACAACTCCATCAATTTCAGATACTACAGCTGGGTTCGAAGGATTTCGAGCTTCAAACAATTCCGTTACACGAGGCAAACCTCCTGTAATATCACCCGACTTAGCAGATTTACGTGGTATCTTCACCAAGACTTTTCCTTCTTCAATTTGATCTCCTTCATTTACGATAAGGTGAGCTCCTACGGGAAGGTTATACGAACGTAAAATATTACCTTTCTTNTCTGCAATAGACAAGGTTGGAATCANNTTTTTATTTCTAGATTCTGAAATAACTTTTTCTTGGAATCCAGTTTGCTCGTCAATTTCTACTTGATAGGTCAATCCTTGTTCGATGTTTTCATAAACAATTTTTCCTGTAAATTCTGAAACAATAACCCCATTAAACGGATCCCATTTACAGATTACAGTATCCTTTTTGATTTTTGCTCCATTTTTGATGTGGAGTGATGAACCGTAAGGAATGTTATTTGTACTTAAAACACTTTTCGTTTTNGGATCTAAAACCTTGATTTCAGAAGTTCGAGAAATTACGATTTCAGCATCTTCGCCGTCAGCGTCTTTTCCTTGTACTGTTTTTANATCTTCAATTTCAGCTATCCCGTCGAACTTCGCAATCAATTTATTTTCTTCAGAAATATTTCCTGCTACTCCACCTACGTGGAATGTTCTGAGGGTCAACTGTGTTCCAGGTTCTCCAATAGACTGAGCTGCGATTACCCCAACGGCTTCACCTCGCTGAACCATTTTACCAGTGGCCAGGTTTCTTCCGTAACATTTTGCACAAATCCCATATTGGGCAGCACAAGTTAATGGTGAACGCACTTCTACAGATTCGATTGGTGCATCTTCAATTAAGGCAACCTGTTCGTCTTTAATTTCTTGTCCAGCCTCAACAATTACCTCGTTCGATCTAGGATCAATGACGTCTTGAAGCACAACACGGCCGAGAATACGTTCTCCAAGTGTTTCAACAATTTCCTCGTTTTTCTTGAGTGGTTTAACTTCTACTCCACGTAGGGTCTCACAATCTTCTATATTGACAATTACATCTTGTGAAACGTCGTGTAAACGTCGTGTAAGGTAGCCAGCATCCGCCGTTTTTAAGGCTGTATCTGCAAGCCCTTTACGAGCTCCGTGAGTAGAGATAAAGTACTCAAGAATTGAGAGTCCTTCTTTAAAGTTAGAAAGAATAGGGTTTTCAATAATTTCACCTCCACCAACATTTGATTTCTTTGGCTTGGCCATCAAACCTCGCATACCGGTCAACTGACGAATCTGTTCCTTGGATCCACGGGCTCCAGAATCTAACATCATGAACACCGAGTTAAATCCTTGCTGATCTTCACTGATTCGCTTCATAGCCAATTCAGTAAGCTTCGCATTGGTTGAAGTCCAAATGTCAATGACTTGATTGTAACGTTCATTATTGGTAATTAATCCCATGTTGTAGTTTCCGATTACATTATCCACTTGGGCATCGGCATCTTCTATCATGGTAACTTTTTCTGGTGGGATGATAATATCTCCTAAACTGAATGACAATCCACCTTTAAAGGCAAAGCCATATCCCATTCCTTTGATCTTATCTAAAAACTCAGCAGTTTCAGGAACGCTTGTTACTTTAAGGATATCCCCAATAATTTCGCGCAAGTTTTTCTTGGTCAATACAACGTTGAAATACCCTGCAGCTTCTGGGACTACCTCGTTAAAGAGAACACGTCCTACTGTAGTTTCTATGATTTGATCAACCAATTCACCATTTTCATTAAAGTCTTTCGCTCTGATTTTGATCATCGCATTTAAGTCTACGCGCTTTTCGTTCAATGCGATATGCACCTCTTCGGTGGAATAAAATATCAATCCTTCGCCTTTAACTTTTTGCTGTGGGGTTGACTTTTTGGCTTTAGTCATATAGTACAATCCTAAAACCATGTCCTGAGAAGGTACTGTGATCGGTGAACCGTTAGCGGGGTTTAGAATCGAGTGAGAAGCAAGCATCAAAAGTTGTGCTTCTAAAATCGCTTCTGGCCCTAAGGGTAAGTGAACAGCCATTTGATCTCCATCAAAATCGGCGTTAAATGCCGTACAAACTAAAGGATGCAACTGGATNGCTTTTCCTTCAATTAATTTTGGCTGGAAAGCCTGTATTCCTAAACGGTGTAAAGTAGGGGCACGATTTAAAAGTACTGGATGCCCTTTCAATACATTCTCCAAGATATCCCAAACAACGGGCTCTTTTCTATCGATGATTTTTTTGGCAGATTTTACCGTTTTAACAATACCTCTTTCGATAATTTTACGAATGATAAAAGGCTTGTATAATTCGGCAGCCATTCCTTTGGGAAGTCCGCATTCAAAAAGTTTTAATTCTGGTCCAACTACAATTACAGAACGTGCNGAATAATCCACTCGTTTCCCAAGTAAGTTTTGACGAAATCTACCTTGCTTTCCTTTTAAGGAGTCTGAAAGCGATTTCAATGGTCGGTTAGAATCTGTTTTTACCGCAGAAGATTTACGTGTGTTGTCAAATAATGAATCTACAGATTCTTGCAACATACGCTTTTCGTTTCTTAGGATTACCTCAGGAGCTTTAATTTCAACCAATCGCTTAAGACGATTGTTACGAATAATAACTCTTCTGTATAAATCATTTAGGTCAGAAGTAGCAAAACGACCACCATCAAGAGGAACCAAAGGTCTTAATTCCGGAGGTATAACAGGAATCACCTTCATGATCATCCATTCTGGTAAATTTTCACCACGCTCGTTAGCATCTCTAAAAGCTTCTACTACTTGAAGTCTTTTAAGGGCTTCTGTTTTACGTTGTTTAGACGTTTCGTTATTTGCTTTATGACGCAATTCATAAGACAAAGCTTCTAAGTCGATACGAGAAAGCAACTCAATCAAACATTCCGCACCCATTTTAGCGATAAACTTCTCCGGGTCATCGTCTTCTTTGTACTGATTTTCGGGTGGGATTTGCTCCATTACATTGAGGTATTCCTCCTCAGTCAAGAAGTCCATAGGCTGTAAAGCTTCACCCTCTTCATTTTTAGCAATCCCTGGCTGGATGACTACATATCGCTCGTAGTATATGATCATGTCCAATTTCTTGGAAGGTAATCCAAGCAAGTAACCAATTTTATTTGGAAGCGAACGGAAATACCAAATATGTGCAACCGGCACCACCAAATTGATGTGTCCTACTCTATCGCGACGNACTTTCTTTTCAGTAACNTCAACCCCACAGCGATCACAAACTATTCCNTTGTAGCGAATTCTCTTGTATTTTCCACANGCACATTCGTAATCCTTNACAGGACCNAAGATACGCTCACAAAAAAGTCCGTCTCGCTCNGGCTTATGTGTTCGGTAGTTGATCGTTTCAGGTTTGAGTACCTCACCTCTTGAATTCCCGAGAATGACTTCNGGAGANGCNAATCCAATAGCAATTTTATTGAATTTTTTTTGTGTTATGATTTCGTTATTTCTAGCCATNTCTAACTTATCTTCTAATGTTATNTTATTCTTCCAATCTAATGTCCAATCCTAATCCTTTCAACTCATGCATGAGTACGTTAAAGGATTCTGGTAAACCAGGTTCAGGCAAGGTATCTCCTTTTACTATGGCTTCATAGGTCTTGGCTCTACCAATCACGTCATCAGATTTGACNGTAAGAATNTCTTGCAGTGTACTAGAAGCTCCNTAAGCCTCTAATGCCCANACTTCCATTTCNCCAAATCGCTGACCTCCAAATTGNGCTTTCCCTCCNAGAGGCTGCTGCGTAATCAGTGAGTAAGGTCCAATTGATCTCGAGTGCATTTTATCGTCAACCATATGTCCAAGTTTNAACATATANATCACACCNACNGTNGCNGGCTGNTCAAAACGNTCTCCAGTTCCTCCGTCATACAAATAAGAATGACCGTAAAGTGGAACNTTTGCTTTTTCTGTCAAAGCATTGATTTCTTCAATNGTTGCTCCGTCAAAAATTGGTGTAGCGTATTTCTCTCCAAGGTTTTGTCCTGCCCAACCCAATACGGTCTCATAAATCTGACCAATATTCATTCGGGAAGGTACCCCCAACGGATTCAGTACGATATCTACTGGAGTTCCATCTTCTAAGAATGGCATTTCTTCCTCACGNACTATACGGGCAACAATACCTTTATTTCCGTGACGTCCTGCCATCTTATCTCCTACTTTGAGCTTACGCTTTTTCGCGATATAAACTTTTGCAAGTTTTTTGATCCCTGCTGGAAGTTCATCTCCAACACTAATGGTGAATTTTTCTCTACGCAAAGCACCTTGAAGATCGTTTTCCTTGATTTTGTAATTGTGAATCAAGTCNGCGATCAACTCATTGGTTTCTTTGGTAGTCGTCCAAGAACCCTTTGTTAAGTGAGTGTAGTCTTCAACTGCAGCTAACATTTTAAGAGTGTACTTCTTCCCTTTCGGAAGGATGTCCTCTCCTAAATCATTTTGCACCCCTTGACAGGTTTTACCATTTACTATGGTAAAGAGTTTTTCAACCAATACTGTTTTTAGCGCATCAAACTTTTCATCATACACCGTTTCAAGTGCTTCAAGTTCTTGTTTGTCCTCGTTTCTTTTACGTTTGTCTTTTACAGAACGCGTAAAAAGCTTTTTNTCAATGACAACTCCTTGCAATGATGGAGGTGCTTTTAGTGAAGCATCTTTCACATCACCTGCTTTNTCACCAAAAATGGCGCGTAACAATTTTTCTTCTGGTGTTGGATCAGACTCTCCTTTTGGAGTGATTTTCCCAATCAAGATATCTCCTGAATTGACTTCAGCACCGATTCGAATCATACCATTTTCATCCAAATCTTTTGTAGCTTCTTCGCTGACGTTTGGAATGTCATTAGTCAGTTCTTCTGTACCTAGTTTAGTATCTCTTACATCGAGTGAATACTCGTCTATATGAATGGAAGTAAAGATATCTTCGCGAACCACCTTTTCGGAGATTACGATTGCGTCTTCAAAGTTGTATCCTTTCCAAGGCATAAAAGCGACTTTCATGTTTCGCCCTAGAGCAAGCTCTCCTGCCTCAGTAGCGTATCCTTGACAAAGGACCTGTCCCTTGGTTACCCGATCCCCTTTTTTGACAATGGGCTTTAAGTTGATACAAGTTCCTTGATTGGTCTTTCTGAATTTGATCAGATTGTAAGACTTCAAGTTTCCATCAAAACTGATGAGTTCATCCGTCTCAGAAAAATCATAGCGAATTTCTATTCGGTTTGCATCCACATACTCAACGACACCGTCATTTTCAGCATTGATGAGTACACGGGAGTCTGAAGCGACTTGTTTTTCTAAACCGGTTCCAACAATTGGAGATTCTGGCCTTAGTAGTGGTACTGCCTGACGCATCATGTTTGATCCCATTAACGCCCGGTTGGCATCATCATGCTCCAAGAAAGGAATTAATGAGGCCGAAATCGAAGCGATCTGGTTAGGTGCAACATCCGTATAGTTTACTTGGTCTGGAGTCACTAAGGGGAAGTCTGCTTGATCTCGAGCAATAACTTTTTCGGCTTGAATTTTACCTGACTTATCAAAGTCGATATTTGCTTGTGCAATGAGTTGATTTTCTTCTTCCTCGGCACTCAAATAAACCGTTTCTTTTAAGTTCACTACACCGTTCTCTACTTTTCGATAAGGTGTTTCGATAAATCCAAGGTTATTCACTTTTGCATAGACTCCTAGGGATGAAATCAATCCAATATTTGGTCCTTCAGGTGTTTCAATTGGACACAATCTTCCGTAGTGCGTATAGTGAACGTCACGTACTTCAAATCCTGCTCTTTCTCTGGAAAGTCCTCCTGGACCTAAGGCAGATAATCTTCTTTTGTGTGTGATTTCAGCAAGTGGATTCGTTTGGTCCATAAACTGAGAAAGTTGGTTGGTACCAAAGAAACTATTAATTACTGATGACAAAGTCTTGGCATTGATCAAATCAATTGGAGTAAAGACTTCGTTATCTCTAACGTTCATTCGTTCGCGTATGGTCCTAGCCATACGTGCTAGACCTACACCAAACTGAGAAGAAAGCTGCTCACCCACAGTACGCACACGTCTGTTTGAAAGGTGGTCAATATCATCAATCTCAGCTTTTGAATTGATCAATTCAATCAAATACTTGATGATAGTTATGATATCGAGTTTGGTCAAAACCTGTTTGTCCATCTCAACATCTAAACCTAATTTCTTATTCATTCTATAACGCCCAACCTCACCGAGATTGTAACGCTGATCAGAAAAGAATAATTTGTCAATAATTCCTCTAGCAGTGTCCTCATCTGGTGGTTCTGCATTACGCAATTGACGGTAGATGTGTTCAACGGCTTCTTTTTCAGAGTTTGTAGGATCTTTTTGGAGGGTGTTGTAAATGATAGCGTAATCCGACATATGAGCATCTAGCTTGTGAAGCAATATGGCTTTCACTCCAGCATCTAGAATTTCCTCGATATGTTCTTTCTCAATTACGGTATCACGATCAATGATAATTTCATTTCGTTCAATGGAGATCACCTCACCGGTATCTTCATCAACGAAGTCTTCGTGCCATGTTTTTAAAACACGTGCAGCGAGTTTTCTTCCTAAGGTCTTTTTAAGTCCGGTTTTAGACACCTTAACCTCTTCAGCTAAATCAAAAATCTCAAGTATGTCGCGATCGTGTTCAAAACCAATAGCTCTGAACAAGGTAGTGACAGGTAATTTTTTCTTACGATCAATATACGCATACATCACACTGTTGATGTCTGTTGCAAATTCAATCCAGGAACCTTTAAATGGAATAACACGTGCAGAATACAGTTTGGTTCCGTTGGCGTGGAAAGATTGGCCAAAGAAGACCCCTGGTGAACGGTGTAGCTGAGAAACAACTATACGCTCAGCTCCGTTAATCACAAATGTACCACTTGGAGTCATGTAAGGGATAGTCCCTAANAANACNTCCTGTACGATAGTTTCAAAGTCTTCNTGCTCTGGNTCNGTACAGTATAATTTAAGACGAGCCTTTAAAGGCACCGAATAGGTCAATCCTCTTTCGATACATTCTTGNATAGAGTAACGNGGTGGATCCACGAAATAATCTAAAAATTCGAGAACGAATTGGTTNCGAGTATCNGAAATTGGAAAGTTTTCTTTAAACGTATTGAAGAGNCCCTCTTCNTTACGTTCGTCAGATTTTGTTTCGAGTTGGAAAAAATCNTGAAAAGATTTGATTTGAATATCGAGAAAATCAGGATAATTGGGAGAGGTTTTAGCTCCTGCAAAATTGACTCTTTGACTCTTTGAACTTGGCATCTAACTGTTTTTTAATGGTCATAACTACTATAGGGGGCGGTAACGGCTATAAAAGGGTAAAGGCCTTTGGAAAAATCCAAAAGCCTATGCCTTTTAATGGTATGGATTGAGACTACTTAAGCTCAACCTCGGCACCNGCTTCTTCTAGAGATTTTTGAAGCGCTTCTGCTTCATCTTTAGCGATTCCTTCCTTCAAAGGACTAGGTGCGTTGTCAACGAGTTCTTTAGCTTCTTTAAGCCCAAGACCNGTTAACTCTTTTACTAATTTTACAACGGCAAGTTTAGAACCTCCTGCTGCTTTAAGGATTACGTCAAATTCTGACTTTTCCTCAGCTGCATCAGCTCCGCCACCTGCAGGTCCAGCAACAGCAACTGCAGCTGCAGCTGCAGGCTCTATACCGTACTCATCTTTTAAAATATCAGCCAACTCACTAACTTCTTTTACTGTCAAGTTGACTAATTGTTCTGCGAAATCTTTTAAATCTGCCATGTTATTAATTTTTCTGTTTGTTTTTTAATATGTGTATTCGAGTGCGTACTTATTTTGGGTCAGGATTCGCGTTCTGAAAGCGTTTTTAATATTCCAGAAAGTTTCCCGCCTCCCGACTGAAGCGCTGAAACCACGTTTTTAGCTGGTGATTGTAACAATGTAATGATCTCTCCAACCAATTCTTCTTTAGACTTGATCGCTACAAGAGCGTCGATCTGATCATCACCTATATAAACGGCTTCTTCAATGAAGGCTCCTTTTAAAATTGGCTTATCAGACTTTTTTCTAAAGTTCTTGATCACCTTTGCAGGTGCGTTTCCTGATTCAGAAAACATCAACGAAGTATTCCCTTTCAGGATCTCCGTCAACTCTCCAAAGTCCTGGTCGGAAGCTTCCATAGCTTTGGCGAGTAAGGTATTCTTAACCACTTGCAGTTGAATGTTCTCTTTAAAACAAGCGCGGCGTAACGCACTAGTTTGAGCAGCATCCAATCCTGCAATATCAGCTAAATAAAGGTTCTTAACCCCTGCTAAAGCCTCTTTAAGGTTTTCTATTGCGTCGTTTTTTTCTTCTCTAGTCATTTGAATAAATTTTGTGCATTAAGCCAGTTTGGTATCGATTGAGATACTTGGACTCATGGTACTTGACATAAAAACGCTTTTNACATAAACCCCCTTAGTAGTTGTGGGCTTGAGCTTCATGATGGTCTTTAATAACTCATCTGCGTTTTCGTAAATCTTTTCTGGAGTAAAAGAAGCTTTACCGATAGCGGCGTGAACGATTCCAGATTTGTCAACCTTAAAATCAATCTTACCCCCTTTAACATCGGATACAGCTTTTTTGATGTCCATAGTTACAGTACCTGTTTTTGGATTAGGCATTAAGCCACGAGGACCTAACACACGTCCTAAAGGACCTAGTTTTCCCATGACACTTGGCATGGTGACAATCACGTCTACATCAGTCCAACCCTCTTTGATTTTCTGAAGGTATTCATCCAGACCAACAAAGTCTGCTCCTGCTTCTTTGGCATCGGCTTCTTTGTCAGGTGTTACTAGNGCTAAAACGCGAACTTCTTTTCCTGTTCCATGAGGTAGAGTTACTACTCCACGAACCATTTGATTGGCTTTTTTAGGATCTACTCCNAATCGTATTGCCAAATCAATACTTGCATCAAATTTAGTATTGGTAATTTCTTTTACCAATTCAGAAGCTTCTTTAAGGGTGTAGATCGTATTCGCATCTACTTTNGCCNNAGCTTCTTTTTGTTTTTTTGTTAATCTCGCCATTGCTTGGTTTTTAATAAATTAAAAAGGTGCTTGTCCAGAAATTTTGAATCCCATTGAACGNGCNGTACCGGCTACCATTTTCATAGCAGACTCTANNGTAAATGCATTCAGGTCAGGCATTTTGTCCTCAGCGATGAGCTTTACCTGATCCCAAGTGACNGTNGCCACTTTTGTTCGGTTGGGTTCTCCAGAACCTTTTTTAGCTTTGGCTGCTTCCATTAGTTGAACGGCCGCTGGCGGTGTTTTNATNACNAANTCAAANGATTTGTCNNNNTATACAGTAATCGNNACTGGTAATACTTTACCAGGNTTATCTTGGGTTCTNGCATTAAACTGNTTGCAAAANTCCATGATATTGACTCCTGCNGCACCGAGCGCGGGTCCAACCGGTGGCGACGGATTCGCNGCACCTCCCCGAACTTGTAGTTTTAAAACTTTACTTACTTCTTTTGCCATTGTTTCATTTAATTTAGGAANGTGTTAGTGGAAGCATGACACANNTTCCTTATTTATTAGTGTAACATTTATAACTTTTCNACTTGCATATAACTCAATTCTAAAGGNGTCTTTCTNCCAAAGATTTTTACCATTACTTNGAGNTTACGCTTTTCTTCATTTACTTTTTCTATNGCTCCAGTAAATCCNTTAAATGGACCGTCGATNACCTTNACACTNTCACCNACNTTAAATGGAATGGCAACGTGTTCNGCNGTCANTGCNANNTCATCAACTTTACCGAGCATACGATTAACTTCAGCCTCTCTTAAAGGCACNGGGNCACCCCCTTTNGTTTCTCCTAAAAAACCNATNACATTNGTNACCGATTTNATGATNTGAGGAAGCTCTCCAGNNAAATTNGCNTTGACCATNATNTAACCNGGNAAATAAACGCGTTCNTTATTNATTTTTTTNCCGTTACGGATTTGNATNACTTTTTCAGTNGGTACAAGAATGTCTTCNACNAGNTGNTCNTAACCNAAACGGNTAANCTCAGACATGATGTAGTCTTTAATTTTTGCTTCTTGTCCNCTTACTGCACGAACAACATACCACTTNTTATCGTTTACTGTAGTTGCCATTNTTATCCGATCAAATTAAAGTAAAACTGTATCACCCGTGACAAAACGGTATCGGCACCCCAAATGGCTANAGAAAANAAGACAGAAAACACCAANACAATTACAACCAANCGNTGNAGTTCTGAGCGCTCNGTCCAAGAAACGTTGTTCTTNAGTTCTTCGAAGGAATCTTTAATGTATGNAATCATGTTTTACTTTTCTTTTTTGCACGGGTTGAGAGGCTCGAACTCCCGACACCTGGTTTTGGAGACCAGTGCTCTACCAACTGAGCTAAACCCGTTTTTATTTGNCACAAAAGGTATCCGCCTTATGACGGACACCTTCAGGNCATTTTAAAAACATCTTAACTAGTCNAGNATCTCTGTTACCTGACCTGCNCCNACAGTTCTNCCTCCNTCGCGNATNGCGAAACGAAGNCCTGTGCTNAAAGCAACTGGNGAAATCAAGTCAACATTNATCGTCAAGTTATCNCCTGGCATAACCATNTCNACTCCATCAGGAAGNGAAATATTTCCNGTTACNTCCGTAGTTCTAACATAAAACTGTGGTCTGTANTTGTTGTGGAATGGAGTGTGNCGTCCACCTTCTTCTTTTTTCAANATATAAACTTCCGCNTTGAANTTAGCGTGAGGAGTTACAGATCCNGTNTTACAAAGTACCATTCCTCTTTTGATATCTGTTTTTTCGATACCTCTTAAAAGNATNCCTACNTTGTCTCCAGCTTCACCTCTATCTAATATTTTACGGAACATCTCTACTCCAGTAATNGTNGATTTCATNTTTTCAGCACCCATACCGATGATGTCAATTTCATCTCCAGTATTTGCAACACCNGTNTCAATNCGNCCAGTNGCAACAGTACCACGNCCTGTAATTGAGAATACATCCTCNACAGGCATTAAGAAATCTTTGTCAACNTCACGTTTTGGCAATTCAATCCATGNGTCAACTTCTTCCATNANCTTTAATACNGTATCAACCCATTTTTGCTCTCCATTGAGTGCTCCAAGNGCNGAACCTANNANTACAGGAGTNTTGTCTCCNTCATAGTCNTAAAAAGAAAGNAATTCTCTTACTTCCATTTCAACTANTTCNAGTAATTCTTCATCNTCTACCATGTCNGCTTTNTTCAAGAANACAACAATACGTGGNACACCAACNTGGCGNCCCAATANGATGTGTTCTCTNGTNTGTGGCATAGGACCATCAGTAGCTGCAACAACAAGTATAGCGCCGTCCATTTGAGCAGCTCCAGTTACCATGTTCTTTACATAATCGGCGTGACCTGGACAGTCAACGTGAGCGTAATGACGATTCGATGTTTGATATTCTACGTGAGAAGTGTTAATGGTAATACCTCTTTCTTTCTCTTCAGGTGCGTTATCGATTTGATCGAAGCTTCTAGCTTCAGAGAATCCTGCGTCTGCTAATACTTTTGTGATTGCAGCAGTAAGAGTCGTTTTACCGTGATCTACGTGACCAATTGTTCCAATGTTTAAGTGGGGTTTCGACCGGTCAAATGTTTCTTTAGCCATAATTATAGTTGTTTCATTGTTATTTTTAGGAGTGCAAATTTATTATTTTTTTTTATTCCGTTAATCCTTTTACATATTTTTTTTGAATTAAATTCAATTAAAAACAGACTATTTCTAAAATCTTCATGCTGAGGGGGTTGATTTATAAATTACGGGGCTTACCTAAAAGTATTCCTTTCCGCCGAAAGGATCATCAATCTGCAGAGATAACTGCAAGTTCAATCAATTGATTTTTGTTACTTTGTAATTGAATATCAGACGCTAAAGCGTTCAATCAGTATTGATCATCCTATATGAATCTATGTATCATTGTCCCTTGTTATAATGAAGCTGATCGAATGCCTTTGGCTGCTTTTGGTACTTTTCTTTCTCATGCAACCAAAACTGAAATTTATTTTGTCAATGACGGATCTACAGATACTACATCTGAAGTATTGAATAAGTTTCGCCTTCAACATCCTAGGCAAGTAGAGCTTATAGATTTAGAAAAAAACTTAGGTAAAGGCAATGCGGTACGTGAAGGAATCCAAAATGCTATCAAAAATAGTGACTGCAATACATTTGCTTACCTAGACGCAGACCTATCTACATCACTTGACGAATGTGCTCATTTGGCAGAACTAATTGATAAAAAAACTGAATTTGTTTTTGGTTCGCGTATCAAAAAAATTGACAATACAATAGAACGCAGGTGGTTTCGGTTTATCATTGGAAGAATGATAGCAACAGCCATTTCAAAAGTACTCAACTTGGCAGTTTACGACACCCAATGTGGATGTAAACTTTTTTCTCGAAATACAGTTCAACTCGCCTTTAAAACTTCTTTTATTTCACCTTGGCTATTTGATGTTGAGATTTTTTTTCGTCTCAAAAATTATTTTGGAATTAGCGCATTTAAAACAAAAAGTGCTGAAATACCATTAAAAAACTGGAGGGATCAAGGCGAATCCAAAATTCAATGGACCTATGGATTTAAAATGTGGATCGATTTATTAAAAATTAAGCGTGCCTATACCTAATGGACAAATTCAAACAGCAACTTTTTACTCACCGCTACGCCTTAAGCTTTTGGATATTAGTTTTGATACGAAGCTATTTTATTGCTGTACTCCCCTTGATGGATAAAACCGAAGCGCGTTATGGTGAAATTGCGAGACTGATGAGCGAAACAGGAAACTGGATCACACCTCAAATAGATTACGGTCTTCCGTTTTGGGCAAAGCCTCCACTGTCTACTTGGGCCACAGCACTCTCCATTTCGATTTTTGGTAGCGCTGAAGTTTTTGTTCGACTTCCCTATCTCATCGTCTTGGTGGGTTTGGCACTTTTTATTGGAAGATACTCCAAAGGCCATGTTCAGCCTTTTTATTTACCTGGCATAATAGCCCTCACCATACCCGAATTTTATCTTCATGCTGGGGTTGTATCTACGGATACCTTTTTGACCTTCAGTATCACTCTAAGCATGTTTGGATTCTGGGAAGCCCTTCGCGATCAGGCAAAACCCTATTGGGGGTATCTCTTTTTTGCAGGTATGGGAATTGGACTACTTGCCAAAGGTCCCATCGTTGGTATATTAACCCTTCCTCCTATTTTTCTTTGGGCACTGATCAACAAAAAAATCCAAAAAGCCTTTTTTAAGCTTCCATGGATTGGTGGTATTTTACTTATGCTCGCACTAAGTCTTCCTTGGTATTTCATAGCTGAAATAAACAGTCCAGGATTTATAGATTATTTTATCGTTGGTGAACATTTTGAACGCTATTTTAATTCGGGTTGGAAAGGAGATAAATACGGCTTCCCCAAACAACAGCCTCTGGGTGTAGTCTGGGCTTTTCTAATACTGTTCCTGCTTCCTTGGTCTATCACATTTGTCCGTTTACTAATTAAAAAAGGAAAAAACAGCATTCAAAATCCATGGATTTTATTTTTACTTTTTTGGGCATTGTGGACTCCGCTGTTCTTTACCTCTTCCAAAAGTTTGATCCACCCCTATGTTTTACCTTCTTGCATCCCCGTTGCACTTATTATCAGTCATTATTGGAGTGCATTAAAACTCAAGAGAATCTATCTTGGGTTTGCCCTTGGATTGCCTATTTTACTCTTTACTCTTCACCTCAGCGGAAAAATTAAACCTTTATACGCCGCTTCAACAGACAAGTATCTGCTTGAACAAGCAAACCCAGAGGTAACTATTTTTTCCCTGGATCAAAAATCATATTCCAGTCAATTTTACACAAAGGGTAAGATCAAGCGAATCGATACGGCTTACCTGGGGCAACTTCTGAAAACCAATAAAGCTTTTTATTTAATATTGCGCAACAAGCAGTGGGAGGAATTGAAAACTCCCCATAAAAATCAACTTGAATTGATTGACTCCAATAGCAAAAAAGGGCTGTACCAATTTAAAGCTATCCCTTAATTCTATAAGAGGTTCTTGTTGCGAATACAAATCGCTGTTTCATTTAGGAACTTCTTTTATACTGAGTTTATAACCGTAAGCAATGGCAGAAATAAAGAAACCTCGAAAGTGACCTATAAAGCTTTTCACTCCGGAGCAACCTTAAGTTCCATAACCGTCAAAGTATTGATGAAATTTAAAAGTTTGACATAGATAGGCTGACTCCACTTTTTTATCTTGAAAAATCTGGTATTATCAAATTGGAATGGTTTTTAAATAAAAGTCTCACTTTGCAGTAACGGTCAGCAATTCGTTTAAAACCACGCTTTAGTCATGAACTCAACCTATAAAACTTACAGCAGGGAACGATTCGCAAGCAAAACTGATTTGAGCAAGGTTTTAACTGCTTAAAAAGGACTCAAAAGATGAGTTGCAAGGCATTTTATATTGAAAATTCATCCAGACCTTAGTATTAATTTTTTTATATTTAGTATTTACTATAAACCAATGAA
>NHDB01000035.1 GCA_002167945.1 Flavobacteriaceae bacterium TMED48
AATAGGATTTTAAGTTTGAACGAGAACGATCTACATAACCGTCAGATTTTATTTGTGACAACCTTCCTGAAAGGGTAAACCTTTCATTCAATAGTCCCGTAGAAAACTGTAAGCTGTTTTTACTTGAATTAAAGCTCCCTACACTTGAAGAAAATTCAGCAAAAGATTTATCGGTTAATGCGCTGGTCTTAATATTCAAACTNGCTCCAAAAGCTGCCGACCCATTTGTTGAAGTNCCNACTCCACGCTGGAGCTGAATTTCNTCAACNGAAGAGGCAAAGTCNGGNAGNTTAACCCAAAACGTNCCTTGGGATTCTGAATCNTTNTAAGGAATTCCATTGATAGTAACGTTGACNCGCGTGGCATCAGTTCCTCTTACTCGTATCCCAGTATATCCAATTCCCGCTCCTGCGTCACTGGTTGTGACAACTGCTGGGAGGTAGTTCAACAATATTGGAATATCCTGACCAAGGTTTCTCGGTGCAAGTTCTTTTTGGGTAATGTTGGTAAAGGTGACGGGCGTGTTATCATTAGCTCGTATACCTATTAGCTGTACTTCTTCTAAACTAATCAGCGCTAGTGAGTCGCTGACTTGTTTTTGGCTGTCATTTTGAGCGCTAACAGCAAATGCAAAAAGCGCTAAAATGAGAAATAATCCATGTGTTTTCATTCGAATAATATGATTCAAATAAAAGGGGTGATTATTTTTTGATTAATAAATAAAACTGTTCTATTTTCCCTTGGCAGCATTACCTGCCCAGGTTCAATGGGTATAATCTCAGCCTGAATAAAACAGGCACCCCTTTGAGATGTGGTTCAAAGATATTAAAGAAAAAGAACCTTAGCGAATTAAATCTGCAATAGTTTTAACAGGATGAAAAGTATCAGAGGGCAAATCAATAAAGAGTGTATTCCAAGCTGCCATTCCTCCATTCCACAGACCGGGCCATTCTAAAATTTTTATTTTTGATGCCCCTAACGTTTTTCCACTGACCATAAAACGCTTGTCATCTCTAAAGTCGTAAAGTGAAAATTTTTCTCCCTTATGACTTGTTATTCCACAGACCATCATTACAGGGTTAAAATGAGAGCTTTGATTAATCGCTTTTTGGTGATCTTTATTTTCAGGATCTAACTCAACTCCCTCTATAATTTGTAAACTTTTTCCTCTTGCATCTTTTTTCCAGAAGGGNCCACCACCTTTTGCNCCNTCNTTAGGNATCATTCCACAGATNCNAAGNGGTCTGTGTAGATAATCGTAAAGTATTTCGTTTGACATTTTCCCTGAGTCATCANGTTGATAGCTGGGATCAAAATAGGTTTGAATAAAGGTGATNATTTCATNAAAATTAGCTTTTGACTTTAATGTTTCAAGCTTGGCTAAATGCATAAATGTTTGCTCTTGGACCATTAGCAGATGACCGGCTAAGATTTTCATCCATTTTTCACCTTCTGTATTGTCCTGATTCAAAAGAACATTATCGATATTTTTTATCCAGATTAAATCAGCATCCAATCGGTTTAAATTTTCTAANAAGGCGCCATGTCCTCCTTTTCTAAATGCAATCTTACCCTCTTNATCTCTCANCCAATCGTTNTTTTCGTTTAAATAAGGAGTGTCAGTAAGGGGGTGCTGATAAGAATATTCTACACTGAAGTCTCTTTGTTGTTCGGGAGTTAGTTTGGCTCTGAAATTAGCTTCTGCAGTTTCGAACAAGCTTCTGTATTNTTTATCAATAGTCAAATGAATGGGAGTGGCTTGATGTTGGTCTCCCAGTTGTAGCCCTTCTAAAAGCTGTGCTTCAAAAGCCGTCCATTGGGTGCCTTGCTCATCGACAAAGAAAGGGATCAACGCCTTAGGAAGATTTGGATATGCAAGTCCTTTCTCATCAAGAACCATGCTGACAAAAGCTGTAAAAAAGTCAAAATCAGTGTCTATTGAAATAGCACTGTCTTGAACAATTTTGGCATAAGCTGTGGAATAAAATGGAAGTCTTTTCAGCTCGTTAAAAAGCGACTTGATGCTAGATCCTTCCCTTGTGTTACAAAAATCTTCAAAATTAAAATTCGGCGCTTCTTTTGCTTCTAAAAAAGCAAAGAAAGGAGCAAACATTCTACTAGCTGCTCCAGAAGCTGGAACAAACTTCATCCAGCTTATGCTATCCTTATGTTTATTAAAATTTTCAAGGGCAGTAGCCTCTGTTTGTCGGTTTAGTTTTTGTATCCCATCACCTAAAGTAGCTGCTTTAATTTCTTTTTGCAACGCTGTCCCATGAACTAAAAATTCATACTGGCGCTGAATGAGTTCAACAGACCTATTGCTGTTTTTAAACTGTTCAAAATCNGCTTCTGTTAATGATTTCATCTCAGTTAAAATTATTTAATACTTGCTTTGCTATTTCCATTCTGGACTCGTGACTTCCCTTAAGCACAGTAAAAGGTAACTTTTTTTTAACTAGTAGCGCTTTAAAGCTATTGTACATTTCCTCTCTATCATTCGGACGATCCCTTAAGTCGTCTGCCTGCCAAGGTACATCAATGTGGGTTAAAAAATAATGATCGTACAGAAAAGTATCTGCCCATTTTTGGATCCTCGGATCGCAATACCCGTCAAAATGGGTTTCAGACCATACCTGTGTTACTAAAACATTGGTGTCACAAAACAGAAACTGTTTCGCTGTCTGTACCAATCTATTTTCCTCTTTCATTTGCCCTTTAACGATTCGAATCAAGTCCTCCTTACTGCACAATTCTTTTTTNGTATCCCACTTTTTTTGAAGAAAATCTCTAGCAAACTCTGGGACCCAATGCGTTTGGTATTCTTTTGCTAATTCCTTAGCTAAAGTTGATTTACCAGTGGACTCCGGNCCGTAAATGACAATTCTTAAACAGTCTGAATCCTGTTGTTGTAAACTTTCTTCCATTGAATGTAACCAAAAATTGCTATTAAAGTAAATATAAGGTATTGAAAACTAGTCAAAGCAAGTCCTTTATACAGATACAAGGGTATAGAAATAAGATCCCCTACAATCCAATAAATCCAATGTGCAATCTTTCTTCTTGCCATAAGCCACATCCCAACAAAAAACAATGCGGTTGTAAATGTATCTATGGGTGCAGTCCAACTTGCCCACCTTCCCAGGATGGTATATAATCCTCCCACAAAAAGTAGGGAAAGTACAAAGAGAAAAAAACTCCATTTCTTTTCTGACGCACTCACTTTATCGATTTGGTGTACAGTAACTCCCTCTTTTTGTTGTGTCCAAAATATCCAGCCGTAGATACTCATCGCAAAATAGTAGGCATTGATTAAAAAATCCCCCAATAAGCCTGCTTTTAGTAGTAAATAAACATAGATTGCTGTTGAGATCATGCCCGTNGGGTAGACCCAAACCTTGTCCTGCTTAGCAAACCANACACTGAGTAAGCCCGTAATTACAGCAACCCCTTCAAGTAANATATCTAGTGTAGAATAGGTCTTGTAGGGGTCTANAAAAAAATCAAAAATNGGGTTCATAATGACTACGGTCTCCCTTGACCAGTTTAAGATGTAACATTACTGCATCTTCTTGCTCGAAAGTGCTTTTGACTAAAGGTAAGAGGGAGGACATTACTTGATCATATTCGCCATAAAGCTGAGTGCTTAGTGGGTTTTCGATTACTGTAAATCCTGTATTTCTCAAATTTTGGATAAACTGCTTAATCGTTATCACATAGCTTGATTTTAATGGTGTTAAAGTGAGTTCAANAGATATTTTCATGTGTTAATTTGATGTTGCAAGGGTTAAACAATAGTTTNTAAAGNGTCTAAATTNAAGTNGGAAATGTGTTTGTTTTGATTTTTCAATNACAGANCCCCTTCCTNTGGTATNTNCCTTTTGAAAGGGTTGAATACNNAGTTGCTCNCTGAAAATTAGCCCNGGTTTTTTGNAGAGTTTATACAAAGCCTCTTTNGCTGTCCAAAGTTGGGTNAAATAGNTGATTTCATCNAAATCNTTTGGTNTTTNNCCNTCTGANGCATGCAAGAANCGNGNNGCAACACGCTTAATTTTATCTTTGTAATGTTCCAAATCAATTCCTACTGATACNGAAGAAATAACGACAGCCGCTNCATCTCCAGTATGACTAATTGAAATATAACGCCCNTCNGTNAGGTAAGGTGCGCCGATATTGTCGTACTGATGAGNTTCAGGGTGGATTCCAAGAGATTTNAGCAATTGTCTAATGGCCAAATANCCCTTTCTGTGAACACTGCTTTTTCGTTTTGACAANCGTTTCAATGCTTCAGATGAAAGTGAAAGCCCGTTTTGCAATTCGGTCTCTGTTTCTGTGATCTNCCANATGACCATTTCAGTCTCATTTTCTAGGATTTCTNTGTGGCTTTCTGGCATTTGATATTGAATAGAAAGGTTGTACTTTTGCTCTCTAAAACAAAGGTACAACTATGGAATCTAAAACANCAAAGTACATTCCTTATAAAGTAAAGGATGTCTCCCAAGCAGCTTGGGGAAGAAAAGAGATTAACTTGGCAGAAAAAGAAATGCCTGGTTTGATGGCTTTAAGGGAAGAATATGGCCCCTCACAGCCTCTAAAAGGTGCTCGAATTGCAGGCTGCTTACACATGACGATTCAGACTGCAGTATTGATAGAAACTTTAGTTGCCCTGGGTGCAGAAGTGACTTGGAGCTCTTGTAATATCTTTTCAACTCAAGATCACGCTGCTGCTGCAATTGCTGAGGCAGGTATCCCTGTATATGCATGGAAGGGAATGAATGAAGAAGAATTTGATTGGTGTATTGAGCAAACCCTCTTTTTTGGGAAAGATCGCCAACCTTTGAACATGATTTTAGATGATGGGGGAGATTTAACTAATATGGTATTGGATCAGTTTCCCGAATTAGTCAACGAAATTCGAGGTTTATCTGAAGAAACAACTACTGGGGTTCATCGTTTATACGAGCGTATGAAAAACGCAACCTTGCCTCTCCCTGCAATCAACGTGAATGATTCGGTTACTAAATCCAAGTTTGACAACAAATACGGTTGTAAAGAAAGTGCTGTAGATGCAATTCGAAGAGCGACTGACGTCATGCTTGCTGGAAAGCGTGTTGTGGTTTGTGGATACGGAGATGTAGGCAAAGGAACTGCTGCATCATTCAGTGGTGCTGGTGCCATTGTTACTGTTACAGAAATTGATCCAATTTGCGCCCTTCAGGCTGCAATGGACGGTTATGAGGTCAAAAAACTCTCTACTGTAATTGCTAACGCAGATATCGTTTGTACTGCTACTGGAAACAAAGACATTCTGAAAAAAGAGTACTTCTTGAATATGAAAGATAAAGCCATAGTCTGTAACATTGGACATTTCGATAATGAAATTGATATGGCTTGGTTGAATAAAAATTACGGCCATACAAAATCTGAAATCAAACCACAGGTAGATTTATACACTCTTGAAGAAGGGAAACAAATTATTGTTCTAGCAGAAGGGCGTTTGGTCAATCTAGGATGCGCTACGGGACATCCAAGCTTTGTAATGAGTAATTCCTTTACCAATCAAACCCTTGCACAAATAGAATTGTGGTTGCATAACGATAAGTATGAAAACAAGGTATACATGCTTCCCAAGCATCTGGA
This sequence comes from Flavobacteriaceae bacterium TMED48, assembly GCA_002167945.1. Taxonomy (GTDB): domain Bacteria; phylum Bacteroidota; class Bacteroidia; order Flavobacteriales; family Flavobacteriaceae; genus MS024-2A. The sequence goes on from NHDB01000035.1 coordinate 5,638, forward strand.
TGAAAAAGTGGCAGCCTTGCATCTACAACACCTTAGCGTAGAACTTGAAACCCTTTCTGAAGAACAGGCTGATTATATTGGTGTGACTGTTAAAGGTCCTTACAAGCCTGATTACTATCGCTATTAAAAGATTTAAATAACATATTGATCATAAAAAAACCCGCTCTTGAGCGGGTTTTATATTTTAATAGAGGAATTGTTGTTTAAGCCTCGAAAGGCACTACAGAAACAAAAGACTTGTTATCTCGCTTCTTTGTAAACTTAACAATACCGTCAACCTTAGCGTGTAAGGTATGATCTTTACCTAGGTAAACATTCTCTCCTGGATTATGAGCTGTACCACGCTGACGGATGATAATATTTCCCGCACGCGCAGCTTGACCACCAAAAATTTTAACGCCTAAGCGTTTCGATTCTGATTCTCTACCGTTTTTCGAACTTCCTACTCCTTTTTTATGTGCCATGATACTATGGTTTTAAATAATTATTTTGAAAGTGCTGCGATTAAATCTGCTTTTTTCATTGAAGAAATTCCTTCAATACCTTTCTTTTTTGCTTCTTCCTTAAGCTGTGCTACGGTTAACTTACTGTAATCTGTAGCCTCTGCTTTATTTGGAGTTGCTTTTTTTGCAGCTGGCTTAGCCGCTACTTTTTTAGCGGTAGCTTTCTTTTCTGTCTTGGCTGGAGCTGATTTTTCAGCTTTTGTAGGTGTTGTCTTAGCTTTGGCTCCACTAGCTTGAATTTTTTCAATTACCAATTCAGTTAATGCCTGGCGATGACCGTTTTTAACACGGTATCCTTTTCGTCTTTTTTTCTTAAAAACGATGACTTTGTCACCTTTTAGATGACTGACCACTTTTGCTTCAACTGAAGCTCCAGTGATAGCCGGGGCGCCAAGGGTCACTTTTTTACCATCATCTAACAAATAAACTTTATCGAAAGAAACTTTATCTCCTTCTTTATCTGCCAAACGATGTACAAAAAGCTTTTGGTCTTGCACAACTTTAAATTGCTGCCCTGCTATTTCTACTATTGCGTACATTTTAGATTGTTTTTATGGACGGCAAATATAGCGAATTTTAAAACAAAACAAACTTTTTCCTCTTTATTCGTTGCCTAAAGAATACTTTCCAGGACCCGTAAAATAAAGCGTCAAAAATGCAATCAGGTAAACAAAAGCTTTTTCTTTTCTTGTAAATGGATCACCATCGTGTGCAATGGTAAAGGCAACCAACATGGTCAATGTTGGAAAAATTGTAGCTAAGCGTGTTTTCCATCCTAGGATAATTAAAATCGGAGCTATGAATTCCCCAATGGCTGCCAAAATTAATGAAAAGGTGGGTCCAATTCCAATTGGATCGCCAAATTCAAAATTTCCTTGAATAACCTTTAGAAATTTTCCATAGCCGTGGGTCATAATTCCTACCGAGAAACCTACACGCATTAAAAGAAGACCGAAGTCTATTGAAGCTTTTTTCATAATTATAAGGTTTTTATTTTCATATATAAAATTCTATGGTTTTCTTAATCCCTTCCTCAAAAGTAGTGGAAGATTTCCACCCCAATTTACTTTCGATTTTAGCAGTATCTATAGCATATCGATAATCATGCCCTAAACGGTCAGTAACAAATTCAATCAGGGACAAAGAATCCCCCTTAGGTCGATTCAGTTTTTCATCTACCAGATCGATAAGAAAATGAACTAATTCAATATTCTTTTGTTCATTATTCCCGCCTATGGCATAAGTTTCACCCAAACTCCCTTGATGTAAAATTAAATCAATCGCTTTGGCATGGTCTTCAACATACAGCCAATCCCTAATATTCTCACCTTTTCCATAGACGGGTAAAGACTTTTGCGCAATAATGTTTTTTATCATCAAAGGAATTAGTTTTTCAGGGTGCTGCCCAGGACCATAATTATTTGAGCAGTTAGATAATACTACTGGTAATCCGTAAGTGTGAAAATACGCTCGAACCAAATGATCTGAAGCTGCTTTAGAGGCAGAGTACGGAGATCTTGGGTCATAAGCAGTAGATTCTGTAAAATAGTCATCTGAACCAAGGCTTCCAAAAACCTCATCGGTTGAAATATGGTAAAAACGTTGTTTCTTCGCATTATTTCCCCAATGCTGTCGGGCAGCTTCTAATAAATTCAGCGTTCCTTGAATATTGGTTCTAGCAAATGCAAAAGGATTTTTAATGGAATTATCCACATGAGATTCTGCTGCCAAATGGATAACGGCATCAAAATCGTATTGTTTAAAGAGTAATTTTAATCGGTCAAAATTATTGATGTCCTCTTGGACAAAATTGTAATTCGACTGGCCTTTACAATCGTTTAATAAGGCTAAATTAGAAGCATAAGTCAGAGCGTCTAAATTGATAATTTGTGTATCTGGACAATTAGTGACCATTCTTCGTGCTACATGCGAGCCAATAAATCCAGCACCCCCAGTAATTAAAATTGATTTAAACTTATTCATTCTCTCGAATCCTTTTTATACATTCTTCTAAAGCTGATTCCCACGGTCGAATATTCAAAGATAAGGTGTTTTCAATACGCTGGGTATTCAACGCTGAATTGGGTGGACGTTTTGCCGCAGTAGGATAAGCTAAACTTGAAATCGGTTCTACTTTACAATTTGAGCCAATCAGCTGCGTTATTTTTCGTGCAAAATCAAACCAAGTTGTCTGAGGTCCTTGAGCAAAATGATAGGTTTTGTTTTTAAATAAATCTGGATGCTTAAGGCAAGATAACACTGCTCTTGCTAGATCAATCCCATTAGTTGGTTTTCCGAATTGGTTATCAACCACTTTTAAAACTGTCTTGGATTGACACGTTTTAATTATAGTTTTGACAAAGTTTTTACCAAAAGGGCTGTATAGCCAAGAAACGCGAAAGTTAACACTTGGACAGTTCGCCTTTTCTAAAAAAACTTCTCCTTCCCTTTTACTTTGTCCGTAATTGCTTAATGGGGTCGCTTGATCATCCTCTAAATACTCCCCTTTTTTAGTTCCGTCAAATACAAAATCTGTTGAAAAGTGAATCAGTTTTAGGCTTTTGGCATCTGCAAATTTAATTAGGGTTCGAACCCCATCGCTATTTATTTTACGAGCTGCATCGGTATCTGTTTCAGCTTGATCTACCTGAGTATATGCCGCACAATTAATGATTCCTTCAAAAGGATGCTTCTTAAAATAATTTGAGAGTGTTTGTACTTGGGTGATATCAACTTCAGATTGCGGTGCAAATAAGAGTTGATACTGAGGAAATTCAGATTGAATTGAATGAAAACACTGTCCCAACTGGCCTTTTGAGCCCGTAACCAAATAACTAGGCATACAAGTCTTGCTTATAATCAAAGAGGTTTGCCTCACTCAGTCTAGGGTGCTTTTGGTCTTTTTCAGACCGTATCCATTCGGATTTTGGGAGTTTCCAATCGATTCCTAAATCAGGCGAATCCGGAGCGATACTAACTTCACTATCAGGCTGGTAGTAATTGTCCACCTTATACATAAAAATGGAATCTTCACTTAAGGTAATATAGCCGTGAGCAAAGCCACGTGGAACAAAAAGTTGTAACTGATTTTCAGCACTCAATTCTTGAATGAAATGCCTGCCAAAAGTGGGGGAACCTTTACGAATATCTACTACAACGTCTATAACTGTTCCACGAAGAACACTTACCAACTTGGACTGGCTAAAAGGGGGTAGTTGATAATGTAAACCCCTTAAGACACCTTTTTTTGATGTGGTATAGTTGTCTTGGCAAAACTCTATTTTTCTGCCTATTAGTTTTGCAAAAGCCTTTTGTTTATAAACTTCCATAAAACTGCCACGTGTGTCCTTGTGTAACTCAGGCTTTAAAAGGAAAACTTCTTTAAAAAGAGTAGGAATTGCTGTCATCTAATAGGGTTCAGTTGCTCTTTGTTTTTAAGTGATTATTGAAGTAAAATTAATTAAATTTTTACAGCTCTAAGCTTTTTCACTCCTCTAGATCCCCTCATAATAGAAGGAGCTTATTTTACCCTCCCCTCTAATAAGAGAGAATGGTTTTACGAAGTTAAATCAAGGGGTGTGTTATTAAGAATAACGAGCTAAAAGATAATCACCATAAGACGTGCCCTGAAGGGGCTGCACTTGCTCAACAAGTTGGTCTTTGGTAATATACCCCTTTTGAAAGGCGACTTCTTCCAAACAACCAATCTTCAAACCTTGACGATTTTCAATAGTTTCGATAAACTGACTGGCTTCTAATAATGATTCATGTGTCCCAGTATCCAACCATGCAAAGCCTTGTCCTAGGGTTTCAACTTGTAACTTTTGACTCAAAAGAAAATATTGATTTACGGCTGTAATTTCTAATTCGCCTCGTTTAGAGGGGGTAATGGTTTTAGCAACCTCAACCACCTTGTTAGGATAAAAGTAAAGACCTACTACAGCTTGATTACTTTTGGGATTTTCAGGTTTTTCCTCTATCGAAAGTGCTACCCCTTTATCATCAAATTCAATCACACCGTAACGTTGAGGGTCCTTAACAGTATAACCAAAAATAGTGGCTTTTGCACCTAGTTTAGTTCTCTCTACTACACCTTCTAATTGTTTTGAAAAATCGAGACCGTAAAAGATATTGTCCCCTAAAATTAAACAGACAGGGTCTTCTCCTATAAATTCCTCTCCCAATAAGAAAGCAGCTGCCAATCCATTGGGCTTGTCCTGTGTTTTATACACAATTGTGATCCCCCACTGACTCCCATCGCCTAATAAGCGTTGGTATTGTTCTATATCTTGAGGTGTACTGATGAGTAACACTTCCCTTATCCCTGCTAAGAGTAATACCGATAGTGGATAATACACCATAGGCTTATCATAAACAGGAAGTAACTGTTTAGATACTCCTAAAGTCACCGGAAAAAGTCGAGATCCTATCCCGCCAGCAAGGAGGAGAGCTTTCACGTTTTTATTCCAGTTTTAAATTCAAATCCTTCCCCAGCCCCTATAAATACTGGGTTTTTCTTGTTTTCTAACATAGAATAACGTATCTTATATAGTCTAAGGTTAGTAAAAATATGCCTTAGCAATTTATTAGAAAAAACGATAACATGATTTAACATATGTTAGATTTTATAAAAATAGAATTTGGGCTTTTGTCGGCTCAAAAAAGAAAGGTACGAATCTATATCTTTTTGCACCTTTTTAAGGGAAAAAAATTAAGCTCTCCTCTACCACTTTTTATCAATCCCAGTTTCTGGCAAGGTAAAAATCAGCGGGTTAGTCCCCGATACAAAGAGGCGGAAAAGATCAATGAAAAACTTAAAATAGTTCGCTTTCAGATTCGAAAAATTGAAGATTTAGACCAGATTAAGGACAATAAATCGTTTAAAATAGTGATTAAGACTATCTCTATTAATTATCTGTTAAACAATAATTTAAGAATAGTAAATGCTTTAGCAAATCAGATCAAAACTGCCCCCTATAGAAAGAACAGAAAAACAGGTTCT
>NHDB01000036.1 GCA_002167945.1 Flavobacteriaceae bacterium TMED48
ATTTAAAAATGAATGGTGTTACTTTAAAAATCAACCATCGTAAAATCCTGGCTGGTATTGCAGGTTTATTGGGTGAAGCCTCTGAGCTTACCTCCTTTACCATTGCTCTAGATAAAATAGATAAAATTGGTAAAGAAGGTGTACTCAAAGAATTGATCTCTAAGGGGTTCAGTTCAAAATCCATTAGCACTCTAGAGTACTTATTAGAATTGGAAGGAACTGCAGCTGAGCAATTGCAATCATTGGAAAAGCTACTTGCCGATCAGCAGGAAGGACTTGAGGGAATCACTGAAATGAAATTTATTCTCTCAGAACTTGATAAGACTTCTTTAGAAACAGTAACCCTTAACTTTGATTTGACCTTGGCAAGAGGACTGCATTACTACACAGGTATGATAGTGGAAGTAAGTGCTCCGGAAGATGTTAAAATGGGTTCTATAGGAGGTGGAGGTCGTTACGACGACCTAACAGACACCTTTGGCTTAAAAAACATGAGCGGAATAGGAATTTCATTTGGTTTTGAGCGAATCTATTTGGTGATGGAGGCTTTAGATTTATTTCCAAAATCTTTAAGTTCTGCAGCTGATATTTTATTTGCGAATTTTGGGGATGCTCCAGTAGCAGTAGCTTATCAATTTGTCAACCAACTAAGGAAGCAAGGAGTTGGCTGTGAATTGTATCCGAGCGAAGTCAAACTCAAAAAACAATTAGCCTACGCTAATGCCAAGAAGATGACCAAAGTTGTACTTATAGGTTCAGAAGAACTAGAAAACAAACAATTCGTTCTTAAAAACATGGACTCTGGAGAGCAATCGGCTCATTCATTGTCTGACTTGGTTAAAATACTTTCTTAAGATTTTATTTCTGGAGCCAGGGTAGGTTTAGAGAAGGGTTGGAAAGGTTGCTTTAATAAATTTGATATTTTCCCATTGGCCTTTTCATCAAAAAAAACGTCTACTCCATAAACTAGTTTTTCTCGATCAAATGGAAGATAAGTACCTAGCAAGCGGTCCCAGATGGAAAAAATATTTCCAAAATTAGCATCGGTGTAAGGCAGTCTATAATGGTGATGCGCTTTATGCATGTCTGGAGAAACCAAAAAATAACTCAAATACAAATCCACTTTTTTGGGAAGTTTGATATTGGCGTGATTGAATTGGGTTGAAACTAATGATAGCGACTGATACAACATTACGATGCCAATATTGGCGCCAATAATAAATACTCCTAAGAGTGTAAAAGCGAAGCGAATAATACTCTCAAGTGGATGGTGTCTGTTGGCAGTGGTGGTGTCTACAAAATGGTCACTGTGGTGAACCAGGTGAATCATCCAAAGAGGTTTGACCCGATGTTCTGTCCAATGAGGGAGGTAGGCACCGATGAAGTCTAAAAGTAATACGCCTAGAATGACGTCAACCCATAGAGGAAAATCTGGTAACCAGTGGAGAATTCCGAATTGACTACTGACGGTCCAATCAGATGTTTTTAGTAATAAGAATGCTAAAATAAAATTGATTACCACAGTTGTGGCAGTAAAAAAGATATTGGGAAGGGCATGCCTCCACTTTTTGTAATTAAAGTTAAAAAGTGAAAAAGAGCCTTCAAGTATCCAAAATAAACTTAAACCTCCAACCAGTATTAAGCTTCTATGAAGGGAAGGGATCGTTTCAAAATATGCAATTACCGTCTCCATTTGATCCAAATTTCTTCGAATATATAAAAAACTTAATTAAGTTGATCAAATCAATTTCTTTCTGGCAATTAAGTATTTAAAACTTTATTTAGTAATTTAAAAAGTCTAAAACAACAAATTGAATAAAATGAATCGNAAAAATTTTATNAAGCAATCAGCTTTGATGACNGGAGCAGGNTTGNTTTTACCAGGNTTTACCTCACTTNAGAAAGGATCAAAAATATTAGGTTCAAANGATACCATCAATATTGGTGCTATTGGAATCAATGGTATGGGTTGGTCNGACACCAAAGCCCTACTAAAAATCTCAGGTGTACGATTGACGGCAATATGTGATGTAGATCAAAATGTTTTGGACAAAAGGAAAGCCGAAATGAAGNAAGCTGGTGTTAAAGTCAAGNCCTTNTCTGATTATAGAAAATTATTGGAGGAAAAAGACATTGATGCTGTCATTATAGGCTCTCCTGATCACTGGCATGCCTTAATGATGATNCATGCCTCGGAAGCNGGNAAGCATGTNTATTGTGAAAAACCTATAGGGAACTCAGTAGGTGAATGTCAAGCAATGGTTGCCGCTCANGANCNCTACGGAAATGTTGTTCAAGTAGGGCAATGGCAACGAAGTCAGCAGCATTTTCAAGATGCTTTAAATTTTATTTCAACAGGAGTATTNGGTCCAATACGGACCGTAAAGGTTTGGTGTTATCAAGGATGGATGCGACCGGATCCCATAGTNCCNAATAGCGCACCACCTAAAGGAGTGGATTACGCNAGTTGGTTAGGTCCAGCACNAACTAAACCATTTAACGCCAGNCGTTTTCATTTTCACTTTCGTTGGTTTTGGGATTATGCAGGGGGTCTGATGACAGACTGGGGTGTGCATCTTTTAGATTATGCACTTTTGGGAATGCAAGCTTCTTTACCAAAAACCATNGTTGGCTTAGGAGGAAAGTTTGCCTATCCAAATCTTGCAGAGGAAACGCCCGATACCCTAACAACATTGTATGAATTTGACGATTTTAATNTGGTTTGGGATTCAGCNATGGGTATNGATAACGGTTCTTACGATCGAGATCACGGTATTGCATTTATTGGAAATCATGCAACACTTATTTTAAATCGNGGTGGCTGGGAAGTAATCGAAGAGCGTAGAAGTGAAAATAAGGTTNCCAAGCCCTTGGTAAAACCTTCTGATAGAGGTTTAGACAAGCACGCTCAAAACTTTGTTGACGCTATGCGTGCAAATGATCCATCTCTAGTAAACTGTTCAATACAACAAGGAGCNCACGTCGCTACTGTCGCTCAGATGGGTAATATTTCTTATCGNTCTGGTNAAAAATTGTATTGGGATGCAGCTAAAAAAGGATTTACAAATGCCGCTATAAATGAAAAATATCTCACGAGTANATATCATAACGGGTATTCTTTNCCCATAATTTAAAACTAAAAATGAAATATTTACNNTCAATTTTACTGGCAACACAGTTTGTGTTTGCTCAAGAGAGAATGAAACCTGAAGAAACAGAAGTTTGGGAACCCGAACCAAAAGTTATTCAACCAGGAGTATTTACCGCTCCTCCTAGTGATGCTGTTGTACTTTTTGACGGAACAGACTTTTCCAAATGGAGAAGTGAGCGTAATCAGGGGGCTGTTCAATGGACTCTGAACCCTGACAAAAGTATGACGGTTAAGCCTCGAACGGGTGGAATAGAAACTGTTGAAGAACACGGTTCTATTCAATTACATATTGAATGGAAATCTCCCACAGTCATCAAAGGCGAGGGACAGGGAAGAGGTAATAGTGGGATTCTTTTTCAACGTCGATACGAGGTACAGGTTTTAGATAGTTACCAAAACAGAACCTATTCCAATGGGCAGGCAGGATCAATTTATAAACAGTACATGCCTTTGGTCAACGCTATGCGACCAACAGGGGAGTGGCAAGTTTACGATATAGTTTTTAACGCTCCTGAATTCAATGAAGCTGGTGAAGAAACTAAAGTAGGGAGCTTTATCGTATTTCACAACGGTGTTTTGATTCAAAATGCGGTTGAATTGAAAGGAACAACTGAATATATCGGAAAGCCAAAAAAAGGGCGTGATGTGATGCCAGGCTATGGAGATGGTCAATCTGGTCACCGATCTTTATTGTTGCAAGACCACGGTAATTTGGTCAGTTATCGAAATATTTGGATGCGAAAACTCTAAAAAGGTTTTAATACCTCTTTTTAGAGCCGAATTTTGACTTTTTCTTTTTCTTGTTTTTCTTAGGGGAAAAAGTCTTTCCTTTTTTCGTTAGCTCGACGGAAATGCTTCTGTTATCCAAGTTGAGGTTTTCAAAAGACTTTAAAACTAAATCCCTATGCTTTTTGTGGGTAGAGAAAAATGAAAAATTCTTCATGACTTCAACTTGAAAGACATCGTCCATTCCCAATTTGAGATAAGATCTCACAAAATCCTTAAGTGTAGTCCATTCGTATTGATCTCGAGAACCAAGGTTTATAAAAAAGCGGTCCTTGTCCTGGGGGGCGTTTATTTTCCTGTCGGCACGACGTTCAGCGTTTTTTCCTTGATCAAAACTCAAACTTTTTGGATTTAAATCAAAACTGCGGAACTCTTTGGAAAGCATCAATTCTACAAGGGTCTCTTTATCAAGGTCCTCTAGACTTTTATGAACGTCAGCTAAAAAGGGCTGTAAATCGCTTTTTATTGGAGTTGATTTAATTTGTGCTACCCAATGATGAACTTTNTTTTTAAAAATCTCTTGTGCCGATGGCATTTCAAGTTCTGTAAGCTTGGTCTGAAGTTTATTTTCAATCAACTTGATTTTTCTTCTGTCAGACTTAGTGACAAAAATTATTGACGTTCCTAATTTTCCAGCTCTACCCGTTCTTCCGCTTCTGTGAGTATAAGTTTCAATTTCATCAGGAAGCTGATAATTAATTACATGAGTAATATCATCAACATCGATACCTCGAGCTGCCACATCGGTTGCAATTAGTAATTGAATTTTCTTTTTTCTAAAAGATTGCATCACAGCATCTCGCTGATTCTGACTTAAATCACCGTGAATTGCTGCAGCTTTATGACCATCCTGTATTAACTTTTCAGCTACTTTTTGTGTTTCAATTTTGGTTCTACAAAACACACAGCCAAAAATAGTTGGATTCATTCCTACTACAGCTCTTAATGCGGTATAGCGTTCTCTACCAGGTACAATAAAATATTGGTGGTCTACGTTTTTTGTCCCTGCATTTTTTGTCCCGACCGTAATCTCCTGTGGAGATTTCATAAACTTTTTTGCTATGGTGTGGACTTCAGGGGGCATGGTTGCTGAAAACAACCATGAATTTTTAGAGTCTGGGGTATGNGTTAAAATGGATTTGATATCCTCATAAAAACCCATATTGAGCATCTCATCGGCCTCGTCTAACACACAAAAGTTGATCGCGCTGATGTCTACCAATCTTCTGCGGATCATGTCCTTTAGTCTTCCTGGGGTAGCCACAACGATATGAGCTCCTCTTTTGATTTTTTTTGCTTGTTCAGTTATATTGGCACCTCCGTAAACAGCAACTATATTGATTTGCTTTAAATCCTTGCCGTATTGCTCCATTTCATTGGTGATCTGCAAGCAGAGTTCTCGAGTAGGAGATAAAATCAGTCCTTGAGTCTTTTTGTTTTCAAGCCCAATGTGCTGCAGCATGGGAAATCCAAATGCGGCAGTTTTACCTGTCCCAGTTTGTGCCAAGGCGACGAGGTCTGTTTTGTCTTGAAGTAATAAAGGGATTACTTTTTTTTGAACCTCTGTAGGAGATTCGAAACCTAGTTTTTCAACCGCCTTGAGAAGTGGCGAACTGAGTCCTAGGGACTTGAAAGTTGTCATATATTAAATTCTGTCGGCAAAAATAAACTAAATTCAATGGTTCAATACCTTTTTTGAATTTATTTTGCTGATTTTGAATACAATAAATGGAAGTTTAAAAAACTTTTAAACTGTAAATCCTTCCCTATACTCTCTAGAGACAAATTGATTGGCTTCTTCTAAGTTGGTGATTTTCATATTTTCACCGTCCCAAAGAAGTTTTTTACGAGCGAAATAATCCATTTGACCTTTTCTTAGTTCCTTTCTCAACATAAAGCTTCGAATCGCAAGATTTCCCATTAAAACTGTTTCAGTCATCGGTCCAGCATAATCGAAAGATGAAGTAAGCGCAAGATGTTCCTTACTATTAAATCCAGCTTTACAGGCATCTACCCATTTACGTTGGTGNCCGTATTCAGGNTCTGCCATTTTTTCNGTTTCCGGTCCAAAGTCTGTNGTNCCATCGTTAAGGTAAAGTTTTGGCATCAGTGGTGAGCTGTCGTTGATGTTGGTTGAGATGATTCCTTTTTCTCCAATGATCAGTACTCCGTTAGCGCTATCTTTTCCACCAATATCGCTATTTGCAGGAATAATTTCAGGATGTGGAGGNCGAATNCCTCCATCACTCCAAGTCATTTGTATTGGTTTTTTTGATTTCTCNGTTGCTTCAAAATTGATNGTGATCAGCGAAGATGGTGGGCATCCTTCAGGGATGTAATCAGCNGTCCACATTCTAGANTACACACTTCCCACACTACATTCAGCAGCTGTAGGGTATTTCAATCCTAAGGTTCTAAAGGGAATGTCTATCAGGTGGCAACCTACATCACCNAAAGCTCCTGTTCCGTAGTCCCACCAACCTCTCCANCTNAAAGGATGCATATTNGGTGTATAGGGTTTTTCCTTNGCCGGACCTAACCATAAATCCCAATTTAGAGCATCGGGTTTTAGACTTGGGTCTGGTGCAGGCATTTGAACTCCTTGTGGCCAAACNGGTCTGTTTGTCCAGATNTTAACCTCAGAGACTGCTCCTATGGCGTCAGTATCAATCCAATTTTGTACCATATTAAGTAAAGGATTCGATCCTCCTTGATTACCCATTTGGGTGACAACTTTTTNNTCTCTTGCCATCTGAGTGAGTGTTCGAGCCTCTTTNATATTGTGAGTCATGGGTTTTTGAACATAAACGTGTATGCCGCGTTCCATTGCAAATACTGCTGCTGGACCGTGAACATGATCGGGTGTAGATATGGTAACGGCATCAATGTCTTTTTCTTTATCTAACATGACCCTATAATCCGCATATTGTTTTGCTTTAGGGAATCTNTTTACAGTTTTTGAAGCACTNCCCGAAAAGTCCACATCGCAAAGNGCTGCNACACGTTCTCTTCCTCTCACAGAAGCATTGTTGATATCGCTAGCTCCTTTACCTCCAGAACCAATCGCAGCTAAATTCAGTTGGTCGCTTGGTGCTAAATANCCTGGACCACCTAAGACGTGACGTGGAACTATCATAATTGAAGAAGCAGCAAGTCCTTTTTTTATAAAAGATCTTCGAGTATCGTGTTTTTTATTTTTCATGTTAAGTTTTTACATTGATAAAGACTAAAGGTAATTTTTTTTTGAATAATATCAAGGGAGTTTTTTATTTAGAAAAAATGAAATGATCTTTGCAAACTCAAATGAAAANATTGAAAACAAATAAGCATCANCGTNTTGCCCTGAGTGNATTCTTTTTTCTNTCTGGATTTTGTTTTTCTTCTTGGGCATCTAGTATACCTTCAATCAAGTTGACTTTTGATATGAATGAGGCAGAATTAGGCAGTTTTTTGTTTATTCTGCCCATATGTTCCTTGATAGGTCTTCCAATTTCAGGTTGGCTTATTTCAAAATACGATAGTCGTTATTTACTCATTTCTGGTTTTTTAATTTACATTTTTTCACTCCTTGGAATTGGTTATGTTTCAAATATTCAATTACTAACGGTCGTAGTTTGTTTTTTTGCTTTTGGATTACGCGCCATTAACATTTCGATGAATACCCAGGCAATCCAGCTACAAAAGCGCTATGGGAGAACCATAAATGGAAGTTTTCACGGTATTTGGAGTTTGGGGGGACTATGCGGTATATTATTCGCCACAATTATGATTTACTTCAATATTACCATGTTTGTTCACTTAGCAGTTGTGGTAGTTTTTGCTTTAATACTCAGCCTAACTGCCTCATCATACTTGTTGAAAAATGACCGAGAAACAGTCGGGAATAAATTGCGTTTAGGCAGGACAGATAAATTCATCTTTTATACAGGACTCGTGGTCTTTTGTGCTGCAGTCTGTGAAGGTGGAATTTATGATTGGAGCAGTGTTTATTTTAGAGAAGTCGTCAACGCAGAGCTCTTTACACTGAGTTATTTAGTTTTTATGGTAGCCATGACACTTTCCCGTTTCTTCACCGATGCACTCACGAATTTATTAGGTATGAAAAAACTCTTTTTAATCAGTGCATCAGTAGTCGTATTTGGAGTACTAATATTGATACTTTTTCCAACTTTTTACCCGGCTTTAATTGGCTTCTTTATTACAGGATTGGGTGTGGCTTCGATTTTTCCAATGTCTTTTAGTTTAGCAAGTCACTCAAAAAAATACGCTCCAGGTTTAGCAATATCAATTGTTGGAACTTATGCCACTGTTGGGGTTTTATTGGCACCTCCTTTTGTGGGTTATGTCGCCCATATTTTTAGTCTTAATTTGGCTTTTTTAATTTTTATTATAGCA
>NHDB01000037.1 GCA_002167945.1 Flavobacteriaceae bacterium TMED48
GCTTAGCTTAGTTTTAGATAATATTCGCAGTCTCAATAATATCGGTTCTGTCTTTCGTTCCGCAGATGCTTTTTTAATTGAAAAAATATACCTCTGTGGAATAACCGCTACCCCTCCCCATAGAGACATCCATAAAACTGCTCTAGGGGCAACCGATAATGTAGTATGGGAATATGCAGACAGTACCCTTAAAGTGGTTCAGCAACTCCAAAAAGAACAGGTGTCGGTCTGGGCTGTTGAACAAACCGAGGGAGCAGTCCAGCTCAATCAATTTATGCCTCAAGAGGATACTAGATATGCATTTGTGCTTGGAAACGAAGTCAAAGGAGTGTCTCAAGAGGTCGTAGATGCCTGTGGTCAAAGCCTAGAAATACCGCAGTTGGGAACTAAACATTCTTTAAATATCAGTGTTACTGCAGGAGTGGTTCTTTGGGATTTCTTTACGAAAACGATGCCCGATAAATAGTCCTTAAGAGGGACTGAAAATCGGCTTCATTAGCCTCAAAATCTAAATTTTTTGTGGAAATGGAAACTACTGGATAAGGCAAGTCCGATTGAATAAGATCTTGATAGCCTTGTTCAATTTGCTCTAAATATTGGTTTTTTATTTTTTGCTCATACGGGCGTCCACGTCTTTTGATTTGCTCTTGAAGAATGTCAATGTCTGTGTGGAGATAAACCATCAGATTTGGTAATTTTTGACTGTGTAAAATTTCGTTAAAACGATTTTGGTAATCTTTAAAATCGGCAGAGTTCAAATTTTGTCGAGCAAAAATCAAAGACTTTAGAATACTGTAATCTGAAACTGCCTGAGTTTTATTTTGCTTCCAAAATAATTGGGTTTGATTGATCCTATCCTTTAAAAAATACGCTTCCACGGCAAGCGCATAGGTCACTGGATCAGTATAAAACTTTTCTAAGTAGGGGTTTTTGGCAAAAGCTTCTTTAAGTAAAGGAAGTTCATAGACAGTGGCCATTTTTTGGGCAAGAGTCGTCTTACCAACTCCAATATTGCCCTCTATGGTGATGTATGGAAATGCATCAAAAATAGGTGGTGACCATTTATAAAAGGGCAACCTTTCTAAGTCATCTTGATCTGAACATTGTTCCAGCAATTCAGTTACTGTGAAGTTCAGCACAGGGTGTTGCCATTGAGGTGCAATTTCTTTGAGGGGCACTAAGACAAAATTCCTCAAATGAAGTCTAGGATGAGGCAGTTCAAGCCCGTCAGTATTCAAGATTAAATTTTCGTAAAACAACAAGTCCAAATCAATCTGACGGGCAGTATACCCATCAGCTTGCTGGCGAATACGTCCCAATTGCTCCTCTATTTCTAAAAAAAGTGAAAGTAATTCTTGCGGACTAAAGTCGGTTTCAATCTGCGCACAAGCATTGTAAAAGGGTGCACTGTCAAACCCCCAGGCTGGAGTTTCGTATAAAGAAGAAAGCGCAGTCACTTTGATGTTGTTTTGTTCTAACAACACCAGTGCTTTTTGAAGCAGCTCCAGACGATTGCCCAAATTGCTTCCCAAAGAGATAACGGCTTGGTTTTTTTTCACGGTTTCCTTCCTATTCAGCAAAGCTACAAAACCCTATATTTGTAACATAAATACTTTACTCATGAATTTTTTTAAGAATTTCCTTGCCTCGGTTTTAGGCACGCTAACAGCTATTGGACTTTTCTTTGCCCTGATCCTCATGCTCGTGTCTGCTGCTGCCAGTATAATTGCATCCCCCTCGGGCACTAAAGCCGTTCAAGCAAATAGCATTTTAGACCTGAACCTCAACGTACCCATTAGTGACCGCAATCCCTCTTTTGACGAGTTAGAAATTATCCTCGATTTAAACAATGAAGTCCTCGGGCTTCCTGAGATTTTAAGCGCAATTGACAAAGCTGCACAAAATCCAAAAATACAAGGGATTCGACTCCGATCTGACTTCATTACAGCGGGCTGGTCTCAGACCCGAAGCATTCGAAATGCTCTCGAAAACTTTAAAGCAGAGGGTAAATTTATTTATTCTTATGCAGATATATTGACCCAAAAGGGCTATTATTTATCTTCAGTTGCTGACACCATCGTCCTCAATCCTATGGGAGCTTTTGAATTCAAAGGATTGGCTTCAGAAGTTCTTTACTACAAAGATTTTCAAGATGAATATGGGGTTAAAATGGAAGTTGTTCGTTTAGGAAAATACAAAAGCGCCGTAGAACCCTTTTTGGATAACAAGATGAGTAATGCCAATCGTCTTCAAATCAAATCCTTACTCATGGACCTGTGGAGTACTCTTAATGAAGAAGTCGGATCAGGACGAAATTTAAGCGTGAAAACTTTAGATGACCTGATCAACAAACAAAAAATAGCTACACCTGAAGATGCAGTAAACCATGGCTTAATCGATTTGCTTGGCTATGAGTCAGACCTTGAGGAAATGGTCAATACACGCTTGCAACTTGAAGATAAAGATGAACTTAATTTTACTTCCGTCTCTGCTGTAAACCAAAGCAAGTCGGATTACAATAAAGAAATAAAAGATCGAATCGCGGTAGTTTTCGCCAAGGGACCCATTCTTTACGGTGAGGGTACAAAAAACATCATCGCTCAAGGGGTTTTTATTGAAACCTTAAAAGAACTAGCTGAAGACGATTGGATAAAAGCAGTTGTGATTCGCGTAGATTCCCCAGGGGGGAGTGCGCTAACTTCAGAATTACTTTGGCAAACGATCAATGAAGTCAAAGAACAAAAGCCTGTTTTAGTCTCAATGGGAAATGTAGCGGCCTCTGGAGGTTACTATATTGCTGCGGGAGCCGATCAGATTTTTGCTGATCCCATGAGCATCACTGGTTCTATTGGAGTGTTCGCGTCCTTACCTAATGCCAGCGGTTTGATGCAAAATATGGGAATCAATGCAGAGACTGTTGAAACCCATCCCAATGCCATGGGTTACAGCATTTTTCAACCGTTGAGTCCTGCCTTTGAAGCACAAACAAAAAAATCTATTGAACAAACCTATTCAACCTTCAAACAGCGCGTAGCTGATGGCAGAAACCTTACTAAGGCAAGAGCAGAAGAGCTTGCACAAGGACGAGTTTGGACCGGAAAACAAGCTTTAGAAAATGGACTGATTGACTCTTTGGGAGGACTTCAAGCTACAATCCAAGCTGCTGCCAAACTCGCTAATATTGAGAATTATAACGTCATGGACTATCCAAAGTTTGAAGATGACCTGACCGCTATTTTATCAGATATGAATATTTCACTCGGTCTGGACCGTCTGTGGAATTTGTTTTTACCCTATACCATTCAACCCAAATTTGATCAACTTATTGAAATAAAGCCAGCAGCTCGTATGCAGTTATTGTTGCCTTTTGAATTAAAGATTCATTAGGATGACAGAAAAAAAAACCGAACTTGCTAAAAAAATATACCTCTATTTAGGAGGTCTATTTATTACCTCATTAGTCGTTTCGAATTTAATCTTTCAAAAATTTTTTTATTGGAGACCTTTTGAACTTACTGTTTTTGGAAATCAACTTTTCGAGCTTTCAGTAGGCATACTCCCCTACCCAATCTCGTTTTTAATCACCGATTTAATTTCTGAAATCTACGGTAAGAAAAAAGCCAATCAGGTTGTCATTGCTGGAATATTTGCCTCCTTCTTTTCCATGGGTATTTTATGGATGGCGAATGTCGTCCCAGCACTTTCAAATTCTCCCGTTGACGATGCCACTTTTCAAACTGTATTTGCACTTTCACCAGTTGCTGTTTTGGCATCCATGATGGCTTATCTCGGCGCACAATTTGTAGATATTCGTCTGTATCACTTTTGGAAAAAACTTACCGAAGGTCGGATGCTTTGGTTGCGGAATAATTTCTCAACCTTTAGTTCTCAATTCATTGATACGTTTTCAGTCATCAGTTTGCTTAGCCTGTTTGAAGTCTTAGAATGGGATTTATTTTGGGGACTTGTGCTTTCAGGTTTTTTATTTAAAGTTTTTATCGCAGCTTTGGATACTCCATTGCTTTATTTATTTGTGTTTTTATTTAGAAAAAAGTTTGATCTCAAACCCACTGATGAACTAAAAATTTAAAGTAAATGAATGATCAGGAACAGGACGTAAGGCTAAACAAATACCTCAGTGAAATTGGACATTGCTCAAGACGTGCTGCAGACAAATTAATTGATGCAGGACGAATACAAGTCAACGGACAAAAAGTAGTTATGGGACAAAAAGTAAGTCCCTCAGACCGGATTGAAATAGACGGTGTACTGGTTGAAAACCTTCAAGAACGCAATGTGTATTTGGCATTTAATAAACCGGTTGGTATTGTCTGTACAACAGATACTAGAGTTGAAAAGGACAACATTATTGATTATATCAATTATCCTTCTAGAATATTTCCTATCGGGAGACTCGATAAGCCTAGTGAGGGTTTAATATTATTGACAAACGACGGTGATATTGTAAACAAAATCCTCAGAGCGAGAAATAACCACGAAAAGGAATACATCGTTACAGTGAACAAACCTGTTACCGCAGAATTTATCGAGCGGATGGCAAGTGGGCTGCCTATTCTAGACACGATCACACGCAAATGCGAGGTGGAACAAATTCACAAAAAACAATTTAGAATAGTGCTCACTCAAGGTTTAAATAGGCAAATTAGACGTATGTGTGAATTTTTAGATTATCGAGTGGTCAAGCTCAAACGTATTCGGATAATGAATATTGAACTCAATTTAGGTGTTGGAAAATACCGAGATCTTACAAAAAAAGAATTAGGCGAACTTAATCGATTACTCTCAGATTCTAAAAAGCATTTAGGTTAATTGATTGAAAGGCTAACGCATTGGCCTTCATTAGAACGAACATTGAATACCGTTGCATCTTCAAAGATTAAATATTGTCCCTTGATTCCCATCAATTTTCCTTCGTAAAGAGGAGTTTTACTGAGATTTAAACTCTTTACTTTTTCAGGATATTGCAATACGGGAAATATCATGTTTTGTATATCGGTTGTTTCTCTGATTATATAGGGTTTTAAGTCATTCGGGATGCCGTCAAGAGCAAGGTTTCTAGCCTTTTCCCAATCCACCGCTTCAGCATCGTTTTGCAACATTTTGCGCCAATTGGTTTTATCAGAAAAAAAGTTTTTAAGTGCTACTTCACCAACTCCTGCGAGATATCGATTAGGCACTTCTAAAATGACTGTAGCTTGATGTGCCCCCTGATCAATCCATCGGGTTGGTAACTGATTTTTTCGAGTTACTCCTACTTTGAGATGACTGCTCAGTGCAAGATATACCGTATGGGGTTGTAATTGCATTTTAGACTCGTATTCCAAATCTCGATCCTCTTCACCTAAATGAGCTTTGCTCAACTCAGGACGCATAATCCAATCACCCGTGGCTGGGCTATCAAAAAAACATGATTGACAATGACCCTGCCGAAAAATTAGCTTACTCAAACCGCAATTTAAACACTGAGAACCGCTATGTTCTAATCGAATGGTCTTACCAAGTAACTGATTGAGGTGAAGAAATCCAGATTCTACATCCAAAAAATAATTAATGGGTTGAAGATTTTCGGTCCGCATTTTTTTTAAGGTTGCTTGAAACATGTCCTAAGGAATATTATTTAAATTTACATTGGAAAGATAAAGATAATTTTATGCCCACTTCGCTCTTTAATTCAATTGCTTCCTGGATTCTAAAAAAAAGAATCCATCAGATGGAACTCTTTATGAAATATCCACATGAGGTGCAAAATGAATTGCTCAGTGTGCTCTTAAATAAGGCTCGAAATACGGAAATAGGAATTCGTTATGATTTTATTAATATTAAAGACTACGAAGAATTTAGATCTACCATTCCACTTAGTACATATGATTCTATCGCTTCTCAAATTGAAAGGTGCAGAAATGGAATACAAAATATTTTTTGGCCCAGTCCCATAAAGTGGTTTGCCAAATCAAGTGGGACTACAAATGCGAAAAGTAAATTTATTCCTGTTAGTACTGAAGCTCTAGAAGATTGTCACTACAAGGCTGGGAAGGATATGTTGTCACTCTATTTTAATAACAATCCCGATTCTCAACTCTTGAGTGGAAAATGTCTTCGTTTGGGAGGTAGTCACGAACTTTATAATGAAAACAACAGTTATTTTGGAGATTTATCTGCCATCATTATTCAGAATATGCCTTTTTGGGCAGAGTTGAGTAGTACACCAAGTCCCAAAACCTCATTAATTTCTGAATGGGAAACCAAAATGCAGGCGATAATAACGGAAACCCTTACTGAAAAAGTAACAAGTTTGGCAGGTGTACCTTCTTGGATGCTTATCCTTCTTCAAAGAGTACTCGAAGAAACAGCTAGTAATACTATTACCGAGGTTTGGCCAGATGCCGAAGTTTATTTTCACGGTGGGGTCAGTTTTAAGCCCTATCGCGAATTATATCAAAGTTTATTTCCAAAAAAAGATTTTAAGTTCTATGAAATTTACAATGCCTCCGAGGGGTTTTTTGGTATTCAAGATCGCAACGATGCCGACGATCTTCTCTTAATGCTCGACTATGGTATTTTCTACGAGTTTATTCCTTTTCAACCCAATTCCAATAAAAATGAATTAAAGGTTATTCCTTTATCTGAAGTTGAGCTAAATGCCAATTACGAACTTGTGATTACTACCAATGCTGGTCTTTGGCGCTATAGAATCGGTGATACTGTCCGTTTTACTAATCTCTCTCCCTATCGTATTCAAGTCACTGGAAGAACAAAACATCATATCAATGCTTTTGGTGAAGAATTAATCATCGACAATGCAGAAAAAGCAATATCGGCAGTAAGTATAAAGACTAAAAGTATTGTTTCAAACTACAGTGCTGCACCGATTTTTATGAAGAATAATTCAAAAGGGGCACACGAGTGGATCGTTGAGTTTGAAAAAGAACCGCAAGATTTGAAATTGTTTTCTAAACTTTTAGACGAAGAACTTCAAAAAGAAAATTCAGATTATGAAGCCAAACGAAACTCAAGCTTAGAAGCTTTACACCTCCATCAAGCAAAAGAAGGCTTGTTCTACCAATGGCTTTCAAATAAAAACAAATTAGGAGGTCAACACAAAATACCTAGACTTTCAAACTCAAGAGAATTATTGGAAGAACTTCTAAAAATGAATACTACTTAAGAAACCACCTTTAGTTTTGGCAGTTCTATTTTGGAAAGTTTTTGATCAGCATATTGCTTGGTAACCTTCAACTCTTTAACCTCAGAGTCAGGTAATTCAAACATAGCATCATTTAAAACTGCTTCACAAAGGGAGCGTAACCCACGCGCTCCTAATTTGTATTGCATTGATTTTTCTACGATATAATTCAATGCCCCTGAGGTAAATTGCAATTTTATACCGTCCATGTTAAAGAGGTGAATGTATTGTTTGATCAGTGCGTTTTTAGGAGCGGTTAAAATCTCTAAAAGTGTGGCTTTATCAAGCGGCTTCATATNGGTCAAAACAGGTAATCTACCGATGATTTCAGGTATCAATCCAAACGAACGAACATCACGAGGAGTAATGTACTGCAGTATGTTTTCCTTATCGATATTGTTTTGCTCTACAGTCGTTTTATAGCCGATTGCTTGAAGGTTTAATCGTTTGTTGATGTGACGTTCTATCCCATCAAATGCACCTCCAGCGATAAATAAAATATTTGAGGTATTCACTTCAACGAACTTCTGATCTGGATGTTTTCTTCCTCCTTTTGGTGGAACATTAACAACTGTNCCCTCNAAAAGTTTTAATAAGGCTTGCTGAACACCCTCACCAGAAACATCTCTAGTGATTGAGGGGTTGTCACTTTTACGTGCAATTTTATCAATTTCATCGATAAATACTATTCCCTTTTGTGCTCGNCTCACGTCGTAATCTGNTGCTTGNAGCAAACGAGAAAGGATACTTTCAACATCTTCTCCAACATAACCTGCCTCAGTGAGAACTGTAGCATCTACNATGGCTAAGGGTACATTGAGCAGACGTGCAATAGTTTGTGCCAATAAGGTTTTTCCTGTTCCAGTAGGACCAACCACTAAAACATTACTCTTTTGAATTTCAACATCTTCTTTTGAAGTTTGTTGAATCAATCTCTTGTAATGATTGTATACGGCCACGGATAAGACTTTTTTTGAAGCCTCTTGACCGATAACATAGGTGTCTAAAAATGACTTAATTTCTTTAGGTGGTTTAAGCTCTATACTATCTGATTCAGCTTCCTCTTCTAGATTGGCTTCTTCCTGCACTATTCCGTGCGCTTGATTGATACAGCGATCACAAATGTGCGCATCCAATCCAGCAATAAGAAGCTGGGTTTCGGGTTTTGGCCTACCGCAAAAAGAACAATTTAAGTCAGGTTTACTCATGGCAGTTGGGGATTTATTTTGGGCTGTTTTTCAGTACTTCATCGACCATACCGTATTTTTTAGCTTCTTCAGCTTTCATCCAATAGTCACGATCACTATCATTGGTCACTTTTTCCATATCTTGACCGGAGTGTTTGGAGATGATTTGATACAATTCATCTTTGAGTTTTAGTATCTCACGAGCTGTAATTTCAATGTCTGAAGCCTGTCCTTGAGCACCACCCAGAGGCTGATGAATCATTACTCTTGCGTGGGGTAAAGCAGAACGCTTGCCTTCGTGACCAGCACATAACAATACTGCACCCATAGAAGCAGCAATCCCTGTACATATGGTTGCTACATTTGGACTGATAAATTGCATGGTATCATAAATACCAAGACCTGCATAAACACTCCCACCTGGGGAGTTAATATACATCTGAATATCACGGCTAGCATCCGTACTCTGCAAAAATAAAAGTTGTGCCTGAATTACGTTGGCTACATTGTCGTCGATGGCTGTTCCTAAGAACATAATTCGATCCATCATCAATCGAGAAAAAACATCCATCTGTGCGACATTTAGTTGACGCTCTTCGATAATGTAGGGAGTCATACTACTTACAATTTTATCGTAATACATGGCGTTTATTCCGTGGTGTTTTGTAGCGTATTTCTTGAATTCTTTACCGTAGTTCATATTCTAAATTTATTAAAAATAAGGAAAATTTTATGCTTTGCCGTATGCCTCTTTTACAAATGCATCGAAACCGACTTTCTTTTGCTTTAGTGGAGCGTTTTCCTTAAAAAAGGTTAAAATTTTATTGCTCATCAATTGCTCGGAAATTCTTCTGGTCTCTTCTTGATTTGTAAGTATGTTTGAAACGATACCCTCTATTTGTTTCTCTTCTGGCTCCTGTCCGTACTGTCTCATTTGGTTGGCTACCAAAGTTCCCGCAAAGTCTTTCAATTCTTCAAATGAAATATCCAACTTATTTTCGGTAATGATTTGCCCTTCAATAAGTTGATAACGAATCCCCTTTTCAGACTTATCATACTCCTCAGCGGCTTGCTCAGGGGTCAATTCTTCTTTACCTGAAGTTTGCATCCAACGTTTGAGAAAATCAGCTGGCAATTTAAATTTTGTTTTTTCCACTAAAAACTCGGTGATATCGTTCAGAAGCTTTTGATCTGCTTGCGGCTCAAATTGCTTTTGCAGATCTTTCTTAATTTGCTCCTTAAGTTCGTCCTCAGAGGTCACTGTTCCGGGAGCGTAAATTTTATCAAAAAGCTCTTGATTGAGTTCAGCCGGTATTCGTTCATTAATTTCCTTAATTTCCAAAGTGATGTTTGAAGCTTTGAGTTCTTCTAGTTTATCATCCTCTAAAGAAAGTAATCTCTTTAGTAACTCGTCATCCTTAAAAAGACCTTTTACTGGAAAATTCACTAAAGAGTTAACCGTCTCTTCTTTGAGAGATTTAAGTGCTTTTTTAGATTTTAGATCATCGAGTTTAAAGCCGCTTATTTTTTCAATCTCTAACTCTTCATTTCTAAATTGAGCAGTGATTTCAAAATCTTTATCAGGATTTTTCTGTGAAACTAGTTTTCCGTATTGCTTTCTGATATAGTCTAATTGCTCATTGACCATTTTAGCTTCTGGGTCAATTTCATACTGAACTACTTTTTTGAGCTGGTCTAATTTGACTTCAAATTTAGGTGCGAGACCCAATTCAAATTCAAAATCCATCTGATCTGCATTCCAATCGAGTTCTTCATCAGCAGCTTTAGGAAGCGGATTTCCCAAAAGGTCAAGGTTTTCTTCTTTAATGAATTTTTCAAGATTTTCTCTGAGAAGCTTGTTCACCTCATCGGCAGTGACAGCTTGTTGATACTGCTTTTTAATCATACCCATCGGGACATGACCTTTACGAAAACCAGGAATGTTGGCATTCTTCCTGTAATCACTCAACACAGTGTTTACTTTAGTTTCGTAATCAGAGCGGTCTACAGTGATTTTTATTACTGCGTTTAGCGCATCTAAATCTGTTTTGCTGATATTCATTTTGGAATAAATTTTAGTGCGCAAAATTACATTTTTTTATTCCCTTGAACAAGTTTAACACAGTCGGTTTTGTTTTAAAACAATGCTTTTTATTAATTTTACACCAAGTCAGAAAACATAACTACGCACTACAGGAATCTAAACTTTAGTCTCTCGGTAACACGATAGTGCTTTTGTATGTTTTTGCGGAAAAACCGGGGGCTATTTATTCCTCTCTTTTTTCAGGACCCATTACTTATGCTGATATAAATTATTTTACCTGCATATAACAAATATTCATTGAATTACCTCTATAGTCATAAATTAATTTATATTTGCATCTTCGAATTAATAATCGGAGGGTCGAGTATCCTCATAATTAATGTGATATGCCAGTAAAAATTAGACTACAAAGGCACGGTAAAAAAGGAAAACCTTTTTATTGGATCGTTGCCGCNGATGCCCGTTCAAAAAGAGACGGACGTTATCTTGAAAAATTAGGAACGTACAACCCCAACACCAATCCAGCCACAGTCGAAGTCAAATTAGACCATGCTGTAAANTGGTTAGAAAAAGGGGCACAACCAACCGATACAGCTCGAACATTACTTTCTTACCGAGGTGTGATGCTAAAACATCACCTTAACGGCGGAATTCGAAAAGGTGCTTTGAGCCAAGAAGAAGCCGATAAAAAATTTGCGGCTTGGTTAGAAGAAAAAGAAGCTAAAATTCAAGCCAAAAAAGACGGTCTTTCTCAAAGCGAAAGCGAGTTAAAAGCCAAACAATTAGCTGACGAAAAAGCAGTAAGNGACAAGCGATTAGCTGATGCAGNAGCTGCAGAAGCTGAGGNNGCNNCANNNGAAGCCGNNNCNGAANTCGCNGAAGCTGAGGAAGCTACAACNGAAGTTACTGAAGTCCCGGCTGAGCAAACCGAAGCCCCGGCCGAGCAAGCAACAGCAGAAAAAAANGCAGTTGCTGAAGAAGCTGAGCAAGAGGCTAAGGAAACCGAAGCTGCTGTAGAGCCTGAAGCTTCCGCTGAGCAAACCGAAGCTTCCGAAGAGAAAGAAGAGTAAACTCTTTTCTAGTCAACGATGCAAAAGCAAGATTGCTTTTATCTAGGTACAGTCGTTG
>NHDB01000038.1 GCA_002167945.1 Flavobacteriaceae bacterium TMED48
AGCGGATTGCAAGCAATCCCTGTTACCCCTCGACTTGCATGTGTTAAGCCTGCCGCTAGCGTTCATCCTGAGCCAGGATCAAACTCTTCGTTGTTGTTTCTTTATATAAAGTAACAACCCCTAAAATTGACTCGGTCAAAATGGTTCTATTCACTTGTATCTCTCGATACGCGCTGTCATTCTTATTATTTTGTTTTCAATGAACTTNAAACTAANACCAATCCCCTAAATCAANTCCTAAAAATGCANTTGNGCGTTTTAGCGGATGCAAATATAAAACCCTTTTTCTTACTAACAATGAGTTTTTGAATTGTTTTTTTAAATAAATTCTTTACTTNTTTTCCAGNGGAGTTTTNACCTCTTTCCAAAGGGTATAGAGACTGTCTAAGTCATAAGAAAGNGCAGTAGGATCAAGCTCAATTATTCNNTCTCCATANGCTCGTTGTAAAATGTCTTCTATTAAAAAATCTTCATAGATAGNTTCTGGATCGTAAGTNTCTTTTAAAGANAGNTTAAAAAAGGAGGCCGTGGTNTGGTAAATCATTGCCTTCCAGCCGTTCCTTAATTTTTTTATNAACTCGTGAGTTGTTGCNCCAGTTTGTCGATGAACCAATTTGATTAAAATACGACCTTGGGAACGGGATAGTTTTTTAAGTTCCTCCTCAAATTCGTCGTATATAAATTTTTCAATTCGTTTGAGGTAAATTTTCTTTTGTCGCTTTTTCTCAATTCCTTCCAATCTGGAGGTAAGGGTGTCCAAGCGGTCAGCAGCCAACTTGGCATAGGGATAAACACGCAATGTTCTGTTTCTCAATATGACATAATNACGCAATTCGTTCATGCTCTTAAAACGAAGCGGTTGAAACAAAACAACTTCCTCTAGGCGTATACCCGAATTAGGAATAGAATCAGTTTCAAACTTATAGAGTAATGGCTCNTCAAAATCTATACTGTCTTGCTGTTGGCTCAGAAGGCAGCATGGGAGAAGNAAGAATGAAAAAAAAACAAAACGAGTCATAAGCATTTTTAAAACTGACNTNAAAGAGTTAGGTTTATTTTTAATCANAGTNTACCTACAAAAATCAGCCCACAAAAGTACAAATTATTTAAGTCGGGGNCTTTTCTTTAGGATTATTCTTACTTTTGAAATTCGTTAAAATNATAACCTTCATTTATGAGCNTATTAGATAAAAAAGCAATCGGATTTTTAGAAAAGTATTTAAATAATGCATCCCCTACAGGGNACGAAAGTAGCGGGCAAAAGATTTGGATGGACTACATCAAACCTTATGTAGATACTTTTATCACAGACACCTATGGTACTGCCGTGGGAGTCATTAATNCCGAAGCTGAATTTAAGGTTGTNATCGAAGGACATTCTGACGAAATTTCTTGGTATGTAAATTACATTACGGATGATGGATTGATTTACGTCATTCGCAATGGGGGAAGCGACCACCAAATAGCACCTTCAAAATGTGTCGATATCCATACTAAAAAAGGGATTGTCANAGGAGTCTTTGGCTGGCCTGCAATTCATACTCGNAAAAACGGTAAGGANGAAATNCCAAAANTGGANAANATCTTTATCGATATNGGTGCTAAAGACAAAAAAGAGGTTGAAAAACTAGGTGTANANGTAGGTTGTGTAATCACTTATCCTGACCAATTTCACATTTTGAACAAAAACAAATTTGTTTGTAGAGCAATCGACAANCGTGCNGGTGGGTTTATGATTGCTCAAGTAGCGCGTCTACTAAAAGAAAATAATAAAAGTTTACCCTTTGGACTNTACATTACNAACTCCGTTCAGGAAGANGTCGGTTTACGTGGAGCTGAAATGATCACTCAGACGATCAAGCCCGACATTGCCATTGTAACAGATGTCTGCCACGATACAACTACGCCNATGATCAATAAAAAACAGGAGGGNCATACCAAGATTGGNGATGGACCTGTAATTTCTTACGCNCCTGCNGTNCANAATTTATTACGCGANCGTATANTAGAAACTGCGGAAGAAAAGNAAATACCATTTCAGCGATTGGCATCATCTCGCTACACGGGAACAGATACTGACGCTTTTGCATACAGTAACGGAGGGGTTGCTTCAGCACTTATCTCGCTTCCACTTCGCTATATGCATACCACAGTTGAAATGGTCCACCGTGATGATGTTGAAAATGTAATAAAACTAATTTATGAGACCCTNCTCAACATCAAAACAGGAGAATCTTTCAGTTATTTTGACTAATCAAATAAAGCTATNATCANCGCTTTTTNCTAAGCTCTTGGGGAGGTAATGTTCCAAAAACAAANTCCCANAATGGAGAACTNACNCCATANGCNTTNTCCTCATACTNATAGTGATGAAGANGATGGTGGCGCCATAAGTNTTNTAAAAAATTCTTGGGAGGTTTTCTACTGTGAACCAAATAGTGNATTCTCAAGNAGGAGGCATATCCAATGAAAAATCCAGGCCAAAAATAATAGGTCATTTCTCCTAGTACTAAATAAAATAAACCAAAAAANACANCTCCTAANAAAATTGCAAGTGGAATAGGCAACGCTAATAAGCCANTATCTGTTGGAAANTCGTGATGGACNCCATGNACTTTATANTGCCAATACCTNTCNTCTTTATAGTTTGGTCNNGAGTGGTACAAAAANCGATGCATTAAATANTCAATCAAGGAAAAAAANAANAGACCNANAATNAAATAGANGATNTTATTNATTNATNAAANNNNAACTGAANTCCCTGCCCAANGAGTTGCAATTGCAATTGTAATATAAATGNTGACAGCCAATCGGCTATTTGTTTTAGGGATTTTTAGATTTGGGTTGGAAGTGTTNATAGGTGNGGCATNTGGGGTACTACTNAATAAATTTANGAGTTTAACAGATCAANAATNGCTGCTAATAAAAACGNATANTTTTAGGTAAAGTTACTATCTAAAACGNTAATTACAAAGACTTGAGTATGCGTCTTACGATAGAAGGACCTTCATANACAAAACCNGTGTAAAGCTGAACTAAAGATGCACCTGCATTGAGTTTTTCAAGTGCATCCTCAGCAGAATGGATTCCTCCAACACCAATNATTGGAAAAGNATTTTTACTCTTNTTAACTAAATAACGAATAACTTCTGTACTCCTTTGACTAAGGGGNTTACCACTCAGTCCACCNATTTCAGATTTACTGTTTGATTGAAGACCCTCCCGATTTAGAGTGGTGTTGGTGGCAATCACTCCATCGATTTTTGTAGAGATCACTATNTCTATAATATNATCGAGTTGAGCATTNGTCAAGTCNGGTGCAATTTTTAACAANATTGGTTTAGGNGAANTTTTTTCTATGTTTAGGGCATTTAATGTTGAAAGTAACNTGGTTAAAGGCTCTTTATCTTGTANGGCTCGAAGGTTTGGTGTGTTGGGTGAACTCACATTNACCACAAAATAATCGACATGATCAAATAAGGCGTGAAAACAATAAATATAATCATCTACTGCTTTTTCATTAGGGGTAANTTTATTTTTNCCGATATTTCCTCCTATGAGAATATTNGTNTTTTTCTTTAATCTTTTAACTGCNTCTTCAACACCGTNATTATTAAAACCCATACGATTGATGATTGCCTCNTCTTCTTTGAGACGAAATAATCTTTTTNTAGGATTGCCCGGTTGTGCTTTAGGNGTCAGCGTTCCGATTTCAATAAAACCAAANCCAAAGTTTGAGAGCTCCTTGAAAAGTTCAGCGTTTTTATCAAAACCGGCAGCAAGCCCAACAGGATTTGGGAATTTCAAGCCAAAAACCTCTCGTTCCAAACGGGNGTCATTTAATTGATAAAACGCTCGTATGAGAGAAGGGATTCCAGGAAGAAAAGAAAACCATTTAATCATTGAAAAAGTAAAATAATGTACTTTTTCAGGGTCAAAAAGAAACAAAAAAGGTTGAACTAGTCTCTTATACATGGAAAAAAATATCCCGCCGAAAGTGGCGGGNTNNNGGTTTANTTTTTTNCNGGAGGTGNATTCAGTTTTGAACTCATTTCCAGCGATATGGCTGAGCGCTCAATTTTAAGCTTCCCAGCTAATGTTTCTAAAATACAAGTATTGTCCTTATNATTCAGCTCCATGATTTTTCCGTGGATACCGCTTTTGGTGATCACACGNTCCCCTTTTTTCATGTCGCGCATAAAATTCTTCTCTTTCTTTTGTCTACGCTGTTGTGGCAAAATGATAAAAAAGAANAANACCACAAGCATTAAGAGTAAAAACGGTAATTGACNTGAAAGACCTTCTGACATTGACTTTGAATTTAGTTTTGTTGACGTGCTCTAGCCTGAGCTTCTCTTTGTTGTTGCTTTACAGGATCAGGTGTTACGTTTGATTTAATACGTAACATTTCTCTTCCAGCGGCTGTGTTGGCTGAAAGTGTAACAGACTTTTGCTGAATGCCTGGCTTGTTNCTTGAATCAAAACTAACCACTATNGAGCCTGTTTCTCCTGGAGCAATTGCTTTATTTTTAGGATATTGAGGTACTGTACATCCACAACTTCCTCTAGCATCTACAATAATTAAATCTGCATCTCCNGTATTGGTAAATCCAAAAGTTGTAGTCACTTTATCGCCTTCATTGATCGTNCCAAAGTCATGAGATGTTTTATCAAATGTCATGGCAGGGNCTCCTGAAGTTTTANCAGTTGNAGTNGTCGCAGCTGGAGTNGAAGTAGTTCCTGANCTGTTTACTTTTTTTGCGGCACCGTCCTGACATGCTGCAAATAAAACGAATGTAAACACNAAACTAAAAATCAAACTTTTTTTCATAATAATTTATAAATTTTGTGAACTTCAAAAGTAACAAAAAAACTCATTACAACAAGCCTCTACCGCTTTTGTTCAACCTCTTTTCATGACTAAATTCTTTAACCAATTTATCCAAGACCCCATTCACAAAATTATTGCTGTTGGGAGTTGAGTANTCTTTGGTAATTTCTAGATATTCGTTTATTGTNACTTTAGTCGGTATCTGAGGAAAAAACAATAATTCTGCGATTGCAATTTTGAGGACTACGCTATCAAGTCTGGCAATCCGATCAGCATCCCAGTTTGGAGTTTTTCCTTCCAATTCTTTTTGCAAATCTTCGTCTTTTGCAATGACCTTTTCTAAAAGTTCTCGGCCAAAAAGAATGTCCTCTTGATTTTTTGTAAAATCNGGAAAAGGAAGTCCACTTTGTTCGTCAGAGCTGAGTTGCTTAAACGTTTTTGATAAAAATGTGTTGACAAGAGGTAAGTCGTCAATCCAAGTAATGTTTTGATCTTCAAGATAATCGTATAAGAAATNGGAAGATGCGATGTGTTTTTTAAAACATTTTGAAAACCAATTTANATCTTGTTCCCAATGTGGCTCTGAAATTTTTTGATATTCACTAAAAGCACTATCTGANGTANTTTTTCGAAGAAGTTCTTTTAAAAAAANAAATTGTAAATCCCACTTTAAGACATTTTTAGACTTTAATTTTTTTTCTAAAACGGGATGCTGTTGNATCATCAATAATANCTTNTTTTGAGAAAGTAACTTGAGGTGTTTGAACTTTACTTNATCCGACCCTAACNTCTCANNGGTCNTCAACTGATCTTGAATAAAATCCATAAGTGCTTTAATCANGCCCAATATAGAGATGTAAAGATCATAAGATTGTGAAACACTGGTATCGAAAAANTTGAGTTCATCTTCGAGTTTACTGTTTTCTCGTTGAGAAAAAGAGTACACAGATTGCATAACTTTAATGCGAATATGTCGTCTTGTGAGCATGTTTCAGAACTTTAGTGATGCGAAAATAATTCATTAAAGTGAATCCCAAGCCCTACCGATTAAAAACTTTCGATGAGCTTTACTTTTAAGCGTTGGCATTTGATTACATTTGCTGAGATAAACTATGAAAGAGCTTCGCTACTTAAATAAGTATTTTTTTAAATACCGCACCAAACTTCTTTTGGGGTTTTTAATTACCGTCATTGCAAGAATATTTTCCTTGGTAGCTCCTAGACTGATTGGAAATTCTCTTACTGCGGTTGAAAATTATTTGCAATCCGAAAGCGGTGATCTCCCAGCAATTAAGCAAATCCTTTTNATTAATATACTGGTGATNGTAGGCACCACATTAGCCTCAGGATTCTTAACTTTTCTNATGAGGCAAACNATCATCAATGTNTCTCGTTATATCGAATTCGACCTTAAGAATGAGATCTTTTGGCACTATCAACGATTAACCCAACGTTTTTACAAAAACAATAGAACAGGTGATTTAATGAATCGCATTAGTGAGGATGTGGGTAAAGTAAGAATGTATGTAGGTCCTGCATTTATGTACAGCACCAACACTATTGCCCTTTTTATTATCGTCATTTCTTACATGATTAGTATAGCTCCTGAATTAACNCTTTACACTGTTNTACCCCTTCCAATACTGTCGATTACAATNTATAAGATCAGCAGAATCATCAATCAAAAAAGCACACTGGTTCAGGAGATGTTATCCAAAATGTCCTCTTATGCTCANGAGAGTTTTAGNGGGATTGCAGTGATCAAATCTTATAACCTTCAAACACAGGCTTNCTCTGATTTTAATTCTCTNGCCACGGAGAGTTACAATAAGAATATGGATTTGGTGAAAGTTCAAGCTTGGTTTTTCCCNCTTATGATTTTACTNATNGGCTGTAGTAATCTCATTGTCATTTTTGTNGGTGGAAATCAGTACATCAATGGTGCTATAGAAATTGGAGTATTGGCAGAATTTATCATTTATGTCAATATGCTTACTTGGCCAGTAGCTGTAGTAGGCTGGATCACCAATATAGTTCAGCAGGCAGAGGCTTCTCAAAAAAGAATCAATGCCTTTCTNAAAGAACAACCCGAAATAGAGTCCGGTATGGGCGTGACTCAAAAAGTTAANGGAAATATAGAGTTTAAAAATGTNAGTCTGAGCTATCCCGAAACAGGTATNAAAGCACTTGACAATGTNAATTTAANNATNCNCTCAGGAAGNACNTTAGGTATTATTGGAAATATTGGTTCGGGAAAATCAACCCTACTCGATACTATTTTGAGNCTTTATGATCCTACGCAAGGGTNTGTATACATAGATGGGTATGATNTAAAAGAATATACACTCACAGAACTCCGTGACGCTATTGGATACGTNCCGCAAAATGCATTTTTGTTTTCCGAAAGNATAGANGANAANATTCGNTTTGGNAACCCCAATGCCTCAAATGAANNAATACAAGCNATNGCTAAAAANGCAGTTGTACACNAAAATATCATNAAGTTTAAAGACGGCTACAAGACACTTTTAGGAGAACGTGGAGTTACCCTATCTGGCGGACAAATACAAAGAGTTTCCATTGCTCGNGCNTTAATTAAAGATCCTCANATACTTTTACTNGANGATTGTCTTTCTGCTGTNGANACAGANACAGANGAAGAAATTNTAAAACACNTAAANTCAGTCACTANAGACAAAACAACCCTGATTGTNAGTCATCGAATTTCGTCCTTAAAACACGCAGACCAGATCGTTGTTTTNNAAAATGGCAAAATAGTTCAACAAGGCCAACACACTGATTTAATTGAGGTTGAGGGCTACTATAAAGAATTATTTGAAATTCAGCAGGCCAACAGCTCTAAATAATTGGTAGTGTTTNATTTTTTTAATAAAATTGCCATATAACACTAGAATAGATTAGANAAAATGCGTGATTACGAAGATGATAATATAGAGGAGATTTACTCNAAAATNCTAAGAGCTGGAAGNAGAACCTATTTCTTTGACGTTAGAGAAACAAAAGCGAGTGANTATTATTTGACCATCACCGAGAGTAAAAAATTTACAAACGAGGACGGTTCCTATTACTACAAAAAGCACAAGATCTACCTTTATAAGGAAGATTTTGAAAACTTTACTTCCTACCTACAAGAATCCATCTCGTTTATTTTTGAAAATCGTGGTCATGAAGTAATCAGTGAACGTCACCAAAAAGATTACTCCCCAGATAATGTCAATTCTGAACAAGAGTAAACTACTTTTACACGCTCCACCAAAAAATAGCAGATTTAATTTTTTATGTTAGTAATATTTTGAACCTTTAGGTCTCAAAAAACAATTACTTTATGAAAAATTTAATTTCTCTGATTGCAATTATTGCATGCAATTCAATCTTTGGTCAAGTTTCATTAGACTATTACCTAGAGGTAAACCATCCTTACGATCAAAGCATCCCAAAACCCAAAACGCTATTGGGCTATGAGGTGGGAACTTGGCATGTTTCTCATGATAAATTAGTCAATTACATGCAACGTCTAGCTGAGAGTTCAGATCGAATTCAGATAGAAAATAGAGGAAGTACATATGAAGGCCGTCCCATTTTGCTTTTAACCATAACCAGTCCTGAGAATCACAGCCGAATAGAAGAAATTAAAAGCAATCATCTAGCACTCACAGAGTCAGGGGCTGATCAAATTTCTATTGAAGATCAACCCTTAGTAGTTTATCAAGGATTTTCAATTCATGGGAATGAGCCAAGTGGAGCCAACTCAGGCTTACTCCTTGCTTACCATCTTGCTGCAAGCAATGCTCCGGAGACACTAAAAATGCTCGACGAATTGGTCATTTTATTTGATCCCAGTTTTAATCCAGATGGCTTACAGCGTTTTGCTTATTGGGCAAATACCAATAAAAATCAAAACCTTACGGCTGATCCAAATGACAGAGAATACAATGAAGTTTGGCCACGAGGTCGGACGAATCACTATTGGTTTGACTTAAACCGTGACTGGCTCCCTACCCAGTTGCCAGAATCTCAAGCGAGAATTAAGACTTTTACTGATTGGCTTCCAAACATCCTTACTGACCATCACGAAATGGGAACCAACTCCAGTTTCTTTTTCCAGCCTGGTATTCCTTCAAGAGTCAATCCTTTAACCCCTGATATGAATCAGAAACTGACAAAAAAGATAGGTACGTTCCACATTGAAGCCTTCAATAAACTCGGGTCTCTTTATTATTCTGAAGAAGATTACGATGACTTTTACTACGGAAAAGGATCAACCTATCCCGATGTAAATGGAAGTATTGGTATCTTGTTTGAACAAGCCAGCTCAAGGGGCCATTTGCAAGAAAGCGACAATGGACTTCTCAGCTTTCCCTTTACGATTCGGAATCAGCTAACCGCAGGATTCTCTACCCTAAAAGCAGCGACATCATTACGTGTAGAACTTTTAAACTATTTTAAAAATTTCTATGCTGACATGAGAAACAAAGCCTCAAAAAGTAAACAAAAAGCNATNGTGTTCAGCAGTGGTAAAGACCCTGCTAAAAGTTATCATTTTGCCAAAATGCTTGAACGTCACAAAATTAAAGTTCATAAATTGAATGGAGATNTAAGTAGAAATGGNAAAAAATACACTTCAGAAAACAGCTATGTCATCCCCTTAGAACAAAAAAAGCATCAGTTGATCCAGGCAATGTTNACCAAACAATCCACTTTTAGAGACAGTCTCTTTTATGANATTTCTGCATGGACCTNTCCTTATGCCTTTAACCTCAACCACAGCATAGAAANTAATGCTTCATTNATAGGAGCACCAATTGATGANATTNCTCCTGCTCAGGGAAAAGTAACCTCCAAAGCAGCCTATGCTTATTTATTTGAAGCTCACAATTACTACACACCAAAATTATTGAACCATTTGCANCAAAATAATNTTCGGGTGAAAGTTGGGTTAACACCTTTTACNCTAAANGGTAAGCGATATGACTATGGAACTTATATGATTCCTGTAAAAAATCAAGAGNTTTCAGAAGACGCANTATACAATATCTTGCAAGAAGGAGCGCAAGCAAGCCATGTTACCATCCATAGTTCAAAAACAGGTCACACAGATGGAATAGATCTCGGNTCAAGAGACTTTACCTCAGTAAAAAAACCANAAATTGCGCTTTTAGTAGGCGATGGAGTTCGCAGCTATGACGCTGGAGAAATATGGCATTTGTTGGANACTAGACACCATATTTCCATTTCTAAAATTGACNCTCGTAACCTCAGTCGTGTAGACTTAAGTCGATATACCCATTTTATTATTCCTAGTTTTTCTGGNTCAGGACTTAATCCACATATAGATAAANTAAAAGNATTTGTCCGTGAGGGAGGTACCATTATTGGGTATCGAAATACGAGNAGATGGCTGGAGAAAAACGATTTTATTGAACTCGAATTCTTGAAANAAGAACTGGTTGCCGAAGACGTGAGTTTTGAAAATAAAGAATTGTTTAGAGGTGCTCAGCTTACAANTGGTGCAATATTCAATACAAAAATTGATNGAAGTCATCCGATTAATTTTGGCTTTCAAAATGAAAACTTAGCTGTATTTCGAAATACCAATCTTTATATCAAACCTGACAAACAAAGCTATAANAANCCAATAAAGTATACGAATAACCCNTTGTTAAGCGGATATATNTCAGAGGAGAATTTAGAGTTGATTAAAAATACAGTTCCTTTTCAAGTTCAGCGTATGGGGAGGGGCCGCGTCATTGTATTGACTGACAATACAAATTTTAGAGCTTTCTGGTATGGAACCAATCGCATACTTACCAATNCATTGTACTTATCAGATAANATGTAGTTTATAAAATTTGTTGCCCGTTAGGCAAATCATTTTCGGGAGCNAATAAGATCACNTCTTCNTGGTCCTTGGCTCCCNGGACGAGGCATTGGCTCTCAAAATGTGCAATNNTTTTNATGCCAAGATTTACCACCGCTATGATCTGTCTTCCTACTAAATNTTCTTTAGTGTAACGCTTAGTGATNTGGGCAGAGGAGTTTAGTTTTCCAAGTGGTCCAAAATCAATTTNCAGTTGGTAGGCTGGCTTTATGGCTTCNGGAAAATCCTTTGCCTCCAATACCGTTCCGACTCTNATATCCAATCCTTCAAAAGTGGTAAAATCAATCATAAAGCTATTTTGATTGCCTCAAAAATACTACTTTTAATTCAGCATTTAAATNGAATCTTTATGGCACTTACAGAATCTTATATGCTTCCTTTAAAGACAGAAGCACCTTCTTTTTATCTGACAAATGTAGTATCTAATCAAAAAGAGTCTTTAGAGAAACTACAAGGGTCCTCTGGAACCTTGATTATTTTTATGTGCAACCATTGTCCTTATGTCGTTCATTTGATGGACGCCATCGTAAATACCGCTAATGATTTTTCCAAAGTTGGGGTTAATACAATTGCCATTTCGAGTAACAGTATTATCAGTCATCCACAAGACGGGCCAGAAAACATGAAAAAACTCGCCTTAGAAAAGGAGTTCTCGTTTCCTTATCTCTTTGATGATACTCAGGAGGTAGCACATGCTTATAAAGCCGCTTGTACACCTGATTTTTATTTATTTGACTCTGAATTAAGCCTATATTACAGAGGTAGATACGATGACTCAAGACCTGGAAATGAGCAACCCATTACGGGTAATGAACTACATCAGGCT
Organism: Flavobacteriaceae bacterium TMED48; assembly: GCA_002167945.1. Taxonomy (GTDB): domain Bacteria; phylum Bacteroidota; class Bacteroidia; order Flavobacteriales; family Flavobacteriaceae; genus MS024-2A. The sequence goes on from NHDB01000038.1 coordinate 11,557, forward strand.
TGTACATCCATGTTGAAGGGAGAGGCCTTAAAGGCATTGCAATACCCAAGTATGGGTTGTAATATAAAATGGTTTGAGGGTAATAGCCCTGAAGAGCGATCTTAAAAATCTACCAATTCTACATCAAAAATCAATGTGGCATCAGGAGGAATAACTCCACTTGCTCCTTGAGCACCATATGCTAGGTGACTTGGAATAACAAGTCGAGCACCAGCGCCTTTGGTCAAAAGTAGGATACCTTCATCCCAACCCGGTATAACCTGACCTACTCCTACTGTAAATTTGATAGGCTCACCTCTTTGGTAAGAAGAATCGAAAACTGTTCCGTCAACTAAAGTACCCTTGTAGTGAACAGCTACCTGAGTTCCTTTTTCAGGAATTGCACCTGTTCCCTCTTTGGTGATTTTATAATACAGGCCACTAGGAGTTTCTTTCATCCCTTCAGTAAGCCCAGCAAGGGCTTTTTTAGCGGCTTCAGCTGCTGCTTTTTTTCTTTCTTCAGCAGATGAATTAAAGGTGTTGAATGCAGCCTTGGCATCCCATTGTTCTGCTTCTTTCCCATGTCGCTCTATGGTTAGAGACTCAATAATGTCTCCTTGAGCTACCTGATTTACCACCTCTTGGCCTTCAACTACATAACCAAAAACGGTATGTTTACCGTCGAGCCAATCCGTAGGTCCATGAGTGATAAAAAACTGGCTACCGTTAGTGGCAGGACCTGCATTTGCCATGGAAAGTGTTCCAGCTTTATTATGCTTAAGGTCAGGATGAAATTCGTCGTCAAACTGATATCCAGGCCCTCCTACTCCAGTTCCCTGAGGACAGCCTCCTTGAATCATAAAGTCTGGAATAACGCGGTGAAAAGTCAAACCGTCGTAATAAGGTTCTCCCTCATTTTTATGCTCATTTTTCTGATTCCCCTCGGCCAAAATCACAAAATTCCCAACTGTGCCAGGAGTTTCTTTATGAGTAAGCTGAAGAACTATTGCACCTTTAGATGTCTCAAACTTTGCGTAAATACCTTCCATAAAAATGAATTAAGTGGCAAAGATAAGAATCCCTCTCAGACCAAAAAGTTTAATTGGCTATTTCACTCATGAACTTCATTCTGTAAAGTCGAAGCTCTTCTTCCTCATAATCTCCCTCAAATTCATCAAGTGCTTGCTCTATGGAATCTGAGTGTGATTCGATAAAGTAATCGTAAAGTTCTTCCATTTGATCTTCATCAAAAAGATCTTCTAAGTAGTAATCAATATTGAGTTTTGTGCCTGCAAAGACGATGGTTTCCATTTGGGAAATTAAATAATCTATTTCCATACCCTTTGCAGCAGCAATATCTTCAAAGGGAAGTTTTCTATCGATACTTTGAATTAAAAAAAGTTTTAGTGATGAATTGATTCCTGTACTTTTTACAACCAAGTCATCAGGTCTTAGAATTTGATTTTCTTCAATATAATTTTGTATTAGTTCAAGGAATTTCTTCCCATACCGCTTTGCTTTCCCCTCTCCAACTCCATTAATATTGACCAACTCTTCTTGTGTGATGGGATATTTTAGACACATATCCTCCAGCGAGTATTCTTGAAAAACGGCATAAGGCGGTACTTCTCCGGCAGCAGCAACCTCTTTCCTAAGAATTATTAGAAGCTTCATTAAAGCGTTGTCAACCCCTTTTGAGTGTGCTCGAACAATAGGTTGATTATCCAAGGAATCGTATTTGTGATCTTCTGTCATTTTAAAGCTAGTTGGCAACTCTAAAAATTGCTTCCCTTTATCAGTCAAACGAATCACTCCATAAGTTTCGATCTCTTTAGCTAAAAAGCCGGCCACCAAACTTTGTCGGATAAGCGCCATCCAGTAAAATTTATCGTATTGCTTTCCGCTACCAAAGATGGACAGATCATTAATTCTATGAGAACTTATGAGGGCATTNGNTTCTCCNAGTAATGTTTTTACTATTTCTTTNGCTTTAAACTTTTCTCTAGTTTCACGTACAGNTCGGAGTAGAATTCCCAGTTCATTTTGAGCCTCAACTTGCTTTTTGGGATGGCGCATATTGTCGTCCATATCCCCTCCTTCTCCAGTTTCATTGTCAAAAGCTTCACCAAAATAATGCAGAATAAACTTACGCCTCGACATAGAGGTTTCAGCGTAAGCAACCATATCTGANAGTAAAGCCATGCCAATTTCCTGCTCTGCTAAGGGTTTTCCCGACATAAATTTTTCNAGCTTTTCAATATCCTTATAAGNATAAAATGCTAGACAATGACCCTCACCACCGTCTCGCCCTGCTCGGCCAGTCTCCTGATAATAACTTTCTATACTTTTCGGAATATCGTGATGAATCACGAAGCGAACATCCGGTTTGTCAATACCCATTCCAAAGGCAATAGTGGCTACGATAATATCNCATTCNTCTTTCAAAAATCGATCCTGATGACTTACACGAGATTTAGCATCCAAACCTGCATGGTACGGCAGGGCATTTATTCCGTTTACNTGAAGTGTTTGNGCTAATTCTTCTACTCGTTTTCTTGAGAGACAGTANATGATTCCTGATTTATCAGGATTTTGTTTTANAAAACGAATGATATCTGAATCTACCTGAGCTGTTTTCGGTCGAACTTCNTAATATAAATTCGGNCGATTGAATGAAGCCTTAAAAACTTTNGCNTCNGTNATNCGAAGGTTTTTCATGATATCCTCCTGTACTTTCGNGGTTGCTGTNGCGGTTAAAGCTATTATAGGAACCCGCTGATTGAACTGTTCCAATATAATACGTAAATTTCGGTATTCAGGTCTAAAATCGTGTCCCCATTCTGANATACAATGGGCTTCGTCTATTGCTAGAAAAGAAATTTTTATCGATTTGAAAAAATCAATATTTTCTTGTTTAGATAGGGATTCAGGCGCTACATACAAGAGTTTAGTTNTGCCTGCACGTATATCACTTTTCACNTGAGCAACAGCCGTTTTATTAAGNGATGAGTTTAGTACGTGGGCAACGCCATCTTCTGAAGAAATCCCTCTTANNGTATCCACTTGGTCTTTCATTAAGGCAATCAAAGGNGAAACCACTATNGATGTACCCTCTTGAATTANTGCTGGAAGCTGGTAACAAAGTGATTTTCCTCCTCCAGTAGGCATGATTACAAAACTGTCGTTTTGTTCCAATACATTTTCAACTACCGATTCTTGCAAACCTTTAAACGATGAAAAGCCGAAATATTCCTTCAGCTTGTTTTTTATTTCATCTACATTCATTAAAATTTGAGTGAGTTAGATTTCTTTTTCACCCTAATATACTACAATTTTAAAAGCTAGTCAAAAAAANATAATGTNAATAAAGTGTTTTATGGGTATAAAAGTTTGAATCAAAAAAAACAAACTTCCCGTTTGTTTTTGATATTTTTGCTCTTCCTAGTTTAAGNNATAAAAGCTTGAATATGAGTAAAGATTCGTCCAAAGATGAAATGTCTTTTTTAGATCATTTGGAGGAATTGCGTTGGCATTTAATTCGTTCTGTTTTGGCCATTGTAATTGTTGCCACTGCAGCCTTTATTTTTAAAGATTTTATTTTTGATGTATTNCTTTTTGGTCCNAANAATAAAGACTTTGTTACCTATCGTTGGTTTTGTTCATTGTCCCAAAGCTTAGGGCAAGGNAGTAGTTTTTGTATAGAAGAATTACCCTTTAGAATACAAAGTAGAACCATGGCNGGTCAATTTTCAGCTCACTTGTGGACTTCAGTTTTAGCAGGATTNATTGTTTCTTTTCCNTACATTATTTTCGAGTTTTGGAAATTTATCAGTCCAGGNCTCTACGAAAAAGAGCGGAAAAATGCTCGTGGATTTATTTTTATCGCTTCCTTGTTGTTTTTTANTGGAGTACTTTTTGGGTACTATATCGTTACTCCTCTTTCNATCAACTTTTTAGGAAATTACTCGGTAAGTAGTGAAATTTTTAACGATTTTGATTTAAGTAGCTATATCGGGCTGNTNAGGGCGTCAGTNCTNGCATCAGGAATAATATTNGAATTGCCCATCATCATTTACTTTTTAACCCGAGTTGGAATAGTNACGCCCGAGTTTTTGAGGAAAAACAGAAAAATTTCCCTTGTGCTAGTGTTGAGTTTGTCAGCCATCATCACTCCTCCTGATATTGCAAGCCAGATAATAGTAAGTATTCCAATACTCATACTTTATGAAGTTAGCATTATGATTGCAAAAATTGTAACCCGTCGACAAAATAAAGCACTCCAAGATGTCTAATCCTATACAAGAATTCAACGACTACAGAAGCCGTATGAATGAACAATTGCTCNCTGAAGCTTCCACTACCTTAAAACGTATTTTTAATCTAGATCAAAGTACCTTTCAAAANGGAGAGCTNGATTTAGCTACCAAAGAACTTTTAGGCCTTGTAGCTTCAACCGTACTCCGATGTGACGATTGCATCAAATACCATCTTGAACGATGTCATGAGGAGAAACTAACTAAAAAAGCTGTGATGGAAGCTTTAGAAATTGCAACTGTTGTAGGGGGAAGTATCGTCATCCCTCACCTGAGAAAAGCCTATGAGTACTGGCAACAAATTGAACTGAATACCAAATAAATGTGATGAAATTAAAAGCTTTAAACATAGAAAAAGCCTACAAAGGACGTAAAGTAGTCAAAGGAATTTCTTTAGAGGTTTCTCAGGGAGAAATCGTTGGGTTATTAGGCCCTAATGGTGCAGGAAAAACAACCTCTTTTTATATGATCGTTGGGCTTATCAAGCCCAACAACGGTACCATTTTTCTCGATGATCAGGAAATTACAAAATTTCCTATGTACCGAAGAGCTCAACAAGGCATCGGTTATTTAGCTCAAGAGGCTTCTGTTTTTAGAAAGTTAAGTGTGGAAGAAAATATATTAAGTGTACTTCAAATGACCGGGTTGAGCAAGACGGCTCAAAAAGAAAAAATGGAGTCCTTGTTGGAAGAATTTGGGCTGAATCACATTCGAAAAAATCGCGGAGACTTACTTTCAGGAGGAGAGCGAAGACGAACTGAGATTGCACGAGCTTTAGCCACTGATCCAAAGTTTGTCTTACTTGACGAACCCTTTGCAGGAGTAGATCCAGTAGCCGTAGAGGATATCCAAAGAATCGTTGCGCATCTTAAAAAGAAAAATATCGGGATTTTAATCACTGACCACAACGTACAAGAAACACTTGCTATTACTGATAAAACTTACCTAATGTTTGAAGGAAGTATTTTAAAAGCGGGTACTCCAGAAGAACTCGCCGAAGACGAAATGGTTAGAAAAGTCTATCTCGGACAAAATTTTGAACTTCGGAAAAAGAAATTGTCTTTTTAATACTGACCAGGAATAACCCCTCAACTAAAACTATTACGAATTACATTTAAGATTAAATAAATAAGGATTAAGAGTGGGACAGCTACCCATTGGAAAAGGTAAAAGCTGGGTAATACAAACAACAGCAATACAAACTGATAAACGTATTCCTGAATATTGAGTGATTTGATTTTAAATGAAAAAAGAGGCAAACGAATATTCATTAGAAGGGCTGATATTAAACAGATCACTATTAAAGTTTGATATGAAGCCAAAAAAGGATTTACTCCAGAAAGAAGTGGATGTTCCAACAGTAAGGGCAAAGAGACTATAAACAATGCGTTTGCGGGTGCAGGTAAGCCTCTAAAATCAAATCGCTGTTCGGTGTCGATATTAAAATTTGCCAAACGAATACCTGCGCTCAGAGGGATAAGAAATCCAATTAGAGCATAAGGGGCAAAAGAAAAGGTAAAATCACTGAGAAGGAGCATAAAACTGATATCGATTTCCCTAGCTCCGGTTTCTAAAAACAACTTGTACATGACCATCCCTGGAGCCAATCCGCTGGTAATCAAATCAGCCATAGAATCAAATTGTAAACCAAATTGACTTTCTACCTTTAAAAGTCGAGCAAAGAAACCATCAAATAAGTCAAAGAAAGCACCCAAGAAAACCATCAAAAATGCAGCTTCGAAAAGATTTTTAAACGCTAAATAGACTGCAAAACAGCCACATAAAAAGTTCAAAGCGGTAAAAAAGTTGGGAATATTTCGTTTGATAAGNTTCACTAGAAAAAAAATATTTTTGACAAGATAGTGATTGCAATGGCATCAAAAAAATATAAATTCGNAGAAATGTCTAAGACGAAACTTNATCTATCCCTTGCCNTAGCTTCTGGAATTTCTCTGGGATTAGCATGGCCTACCAATGGTTTCACACTGCTGATTTTCATTNCGCTAATTCCTCTTTTATTTCTNGAAGATTCAATTCGGAATGATGCNAATAAGTATAAAGGCTTGCGGGTCTTTGCCTATTCTTATTTAAGTTTTTTGATCTGGAACCTTATCACTACTTGGTGGCTTATCAATTCTACTTTTTTTGGGATGGCTTTTGCAAATCTGTGCAACAGNCTNTTTTACGCCATTTTGTTCTGGTTGTTTTATTGGGCTAAGGGCAGGCTTCCACTTCGTGCTGCACATTTATTTCTTCTATCGCTATGGCTTGCCTTTGAAAAACTACATTTNACCTGGGATTTTTCCTGGACATGGCTTAATCTTGGAAATGTTTTTTCTGAAAAAATTTACTGGATACAATGGTATGAATACACAGGTACATTTGGAGGAACATTATGGGTNTTGGGAATCAATATTTGGNTCTTTTCAAGATTTAAAGATTACCATTTTAATGAGGGTATTCCTCAATTGCTGAAAAAAATTGCAGTCCCTCTAATCGCCATTGGATTACCGATCGCTTACTCTCTAGTTTTATATCAAAGNGTAGAAAGTATAGAACCTACTATCNAGGTAGTAATGCAACAACCTAANATTGACCCCTACAACTCCAAATACAATTTAACCAATACTCAATTTTTAGCAGAATTTAAAACACAACTAAAACCTCATCTTGATCCAGATACTGANTATGTTTTAAGTCCAGAAACCTATTTTGCCGAAGGTTATGGAGAAGAACTCAAAGGATTTGAACAATCAATCCTCTACNANAAAATGTTGAGAGAAATGATTCAATATCCAAATTTACAATGGATTACTGGAATGCAATTTTATGATCTTTACAGACAAACCGATGCTCCATCACTCACTGCAAATAAAGTACGAGAAGGATTATGGGTCGATTATTACAACAGTGCTTTAGGGGTTCAGTCGAGAGAAAAAGCCCAAATTTATCACAAATCAAAACTTGTAGTTGGGATAGAAAACATGCCTTTNAAGTCCATACTAAAACCAATACTCGGTGAAATTTTAATTGATCTTGGCGGGACTGTTGCCAGTAGAGTAACTCAAAAAAATAGATCGGTATTTGATCATCCGAAACTCAATATCAAAACAGGACCCNTTNTTTGCTGGGAGTCTGTCTTTGGTGAATTTATGACGGGATATGTTAAAGAAGGAGCAAATTTTCTTGCCGTTATTTCCAACGATGCATGGTGGGGTAANACACCAGGACATAGGCAACTATTGAGCTATACNCGTCTCAGAGCAATTGAGACAAGNCGNGATATTGCACGCTCTGCAAATACAGGTATTTCTGCCATCATAGATGCTAGAGGCGAAATCCTAAAACAAACCCCATACAANACTAAAACTGTCTTACAAGGNAAAGTTGCTTCTAGGTCAAACCTGACCTTTTATGTANGTTACGGTGATATTATTGGTCGATGGGCAATATTTATTAGCGGAATCTATTTTCTTCTCGCATTNAGTGGGAGGCTTAAGAAAAGAGTAAATTAACACCATGATACTCTAGGGAGATGATTATAATTTAATATCTTTGTTAGACCTCANNAACACCTACACAGAACGATGATGCGAGATTATGAAAGAGTTTAAAGTATATACCAAGACCGGTGACAACGGTATAACCAGTTTAGTTTCTGGAAAAAGAGTCCCCAAACACGACATCCGAATTAAAGCATACGGAACAATAGACGAACTCATCGCTTGGTTGGGNTTAATTCGAGATACGACAAGTTTTGATTACGCCATTGTCCCNCTTGTCAGAATTCAAAANCAACTTATGACAGTTGCATCGCANTTAGCAGCTGAATCACAGGAAGATTTTCCAAAACATTTNACTCCACTCCAACCAGAAGAAGTACAATTCATTGAATACGAAATCGATCAATTGACAGAAAAATTACCCCCANTGAGAAATTTTATAATCCCAGGGGGNCACGTCTTGGTTTCCTACACTCATTTAGCCCGTTCAGTATGCAGAAGAGCNGAACGCTATGTGACGGAATTAGACCATCAAGCACCNGTTTCTGCAACCCTTGTGGCCTATATCAATAGGTTATCCGACTATTTTTTCACCCTCTCTAGAATGTTTGCATTAGATATGGAGATAGAAGAGGTAAAATGGAATGGAAACTAAATCTTNAAAAAAGTTGCATACTCTCTATAAAAATTTATTTTTGCAAAAATAAAATAACAGTATTATGTATTGGACACTTGAACTCGCTTCTTATCTCAGTGACGCCCCTTGGCCAGCCACAAAAGATGAGCTAATTGACTTTTCAATCCGTACTGGCGCCCCGCTTGAAGTTGTTGAAAATTTACAAGCCATGGAAGACGAGGAGGATATTTATGAATCGATAGAAGAAATTTGGCCTGATTTCCCAACTGAGGAAGATTACCTCTGGAATGAAGATGAATATTAATGAACTTTAATAAAGCTTTAAAAGTCTCTTTAACGAGGCTTTTTTTTTAATTACTTTTGAGGGTAATAAACGTTAAGACACCCCTAACAAANTGTATGAGTATTTTAAATAACATCTTAAAAACTTTTGTTGGCGACAAGACCAAAAAAGATCTGAATAAAATCACTCCACTGGTTGCTGAAATCAAAACCTTTGAAAAGCAATTGGAGGTCCTCACAAATGACGAATTAAGACAAAAAACAGCTGGATTCAAAGNACAAATAGCCCAGGCTAGAGCTCCCTTTGANGACAAAATCAGNACCCTACTTCAAGAAGTAAAAAATATACAGGACCTAGAAGANAAAGAAAACATCTATNAACAGGTAGATGACCAAAATGAAGNTGCACAGCAAGCTTCAGAGGATATTCTCAATCAAATACTTCCCGAAGCTTTTGCGGTAGTCAAAGAAACTGCTAAACGATTTAAAGAAAATCAAACTCTAGAGGTAACAGCCTCAGAAAACGANCGAGAGCTCACCANCNTAAAAACATACGTCCAACTCAAAGGAGACAAGGCCATATGGTCTAATTCATGGGATGCTGCAGGAAAACCGATTACTTGGGATATGGTGCATTATGATGTCCAACTCATTGGAGGTATTGTACTTCANCAAGGTAAAATTGCCGAGATGCAAACTGGGGAAGGTAAAACGCTTGTAGCCACCTTACCAGTATACCTCAATGCCTTANCGGGAAAAGGNGTNCATCTTGTAACCGTAAATGATTATTTGGCCAAAAGAGATAGTGCATGGATGGCTCCTCTATTTGAATTTCATGGTTTAAGTGTTGATTGTATTGATTACCATCAACCCAATAGCCCCGAAAGAAGAAAAGCCTATCAGGCCGATATTACCTACGGAACGAATAATGAATTCGGATTTGACTATTTGAGAGATAATATGGCACATACCTCCTCAGATTTAGTTCAAAGAAAACACAATTACGCTATAGTTGATGAAGTTGATTCTGTATTGATCGATGATGCACGAACTCCGCTCATCATATCGGGTCCAACCCCCGAAGGCGATCGTCATGAATTTGATGCATTAAAGTCTAAAGTCGCTAATCTTGTATCNCAACAGCGGANTATNCTTACCGGTGTCTTGGCAGAAGCTAAAGCAAAAATCAAAGCTGGAGATACTGAAGAAGGGGGAATTCTACTCCTAAGGGTTTTTCGAGGACTTCCAAAAAACAAAGCACTGATCAAATTTTTAAGTGAAGAAGGAGTCAAGCAATTATTACAGAAGACTGAAAACTTCTATATGCAGGACAACAATAGAGAAATGCATAAGATCGACAAAGAACTCTACTTTGTCATCGATGAAAAAAATAACCAAATTGACCTNTCGGAAAANGGTATTGAAATGCTTTCTGAAGGAAATGAAGACAAAAACTTTTTTGTACTCCCTGAAATAGGTGGTGAAATAGCAAAAATTGAGGCCAAAGAATTGGATTCTAAAAAAGAAGCTCAAGAAAAAGAATCCTTGTTCAAAGAATTTGATGTNAAAAGTGAGCGTATTCACAGTATGAATCAACTGCTGAAAGCTTATACCCTGTTTGAAAAAGACGTGGAATATGTCTTGATGGACAATAAAGTTAAAATTGTCGACGAGCAAACAGGCCGTATTATGGAAGGNCGCCGCTACTCTGACGGATTGCATCAGGCCATAGAAGCCAAGGAAAATGTAAAAATTGAAGCAGCTACACAAACCTATGCTACCATAACCCTTCAAAACTACTTTAGAATGTACCAAAAGTTGTCTGGCATGACGGGTACGGCCATAACAGAAGCTGGAGAATTTTGGGANATTTACGAGTTGGATGTAATTGAAATTCCCACAAATCGACCTATTGCTAGAAAAGATGAAAACGATCTNATCTACAAAACAAAAAGAGAGAAATACAATGCGGTGATTGAGAAAGTAACCGAGCTTTCTCAGGCAGGAAGACCCATACTNATCGGAACCACTTCAGTAGAAATCTCAGAATTACTGAGTAAAATGCTCAATATTCGTAAAATCAAGCACAATGTACTCAANGCCAAGATGCATAAAAAAGAGGCGGATATAGTGGCTGAGGCAGGGAACCCAGGAGTAGTAACTATAGCGACCAANATGGCTGGAAGAGGGACAGATATCAAACTCTCTCAGGAGGTCAAAGAGGCTGGAGGGCTGGCAATAATCGGAACAGAGCGACACGACTCTAGANGAGTTGATCGCCAGTTGAGAGGCCGGTCAGGACGTCAAGGAGATCCTGGAAGTTCTCAATTTTACGTTTCTTTNGANGATAACCTNATGCGATTGTTTGGTTCTGAAAGAGTAGCCAAAGTTATGGACCGTATGGGATTAGAAGACGGAGANGTCATCCAACATTCCATGATGACNAAATCNATTGAGCGCGCCCAAAAGAAAGTTGANGAAAATAATTTTGGAATACGAAAGCGTCTCTTGGAATACGACGACGTNATGAGTGCCCAAAGAGAAGTCATTTACAAAAGAAGAAAGCATGCCCTAGAAGGCTCTAGATTGAAATTAGACGTCCTCAACATGCTGTACGATACCTGTGAGGATNTTGTTCTTCAGAATAAAGGTGCCAAAGACTACAAAAACTTTGAGTTTGAAATCATCAGTAACTTTTCAATGACTGCTCCTATTTCAGNAGAAGAATTTGAAGAGCTCCCAGAAACTGTTTTAATCCAAAATCTCTACAAAGCACTTTTAGAATATTACGAAAACAAACAAACTCAAAATGCGCAGCAAGCCTTTCCAGTGATCAAAGATGTCTATGAACGTCCCGGAAATAGTTTTGAGCGCATCGTAGTTCCCTTTACCGATGGTGTCAAATCACTTAATGTNGTAACCNATCTCAAAGATGCCTACGAGTCTAATGGGAGTAGTTTAATTGAGGACTTCGAACGCAATATTACNCTCGCTTTAATCGATGAGGCATGGAAGGTACATCTAAGAAAAATGGATGAATTAAAACAGTCCGTTCAATTGGCTGTTCACGAGCAAAAAGATCCTTTATTAATTTATAAGTTTGAAGCCTTTGAGCTTTTTAAAGCGATGCTCAACAATTTAAACAAAGAAGTACTTTCATTCTTGATCAAAGGGAGTTTGCCCTCACAAAATCCCTCGAGCATCCAAGAGGCAAAACGACCTAAGCCAAGACAAAAACTAAATATCTCTAAAGACGAAGTCCTCAACACGGAAGAAATGGCTCAACGTACCAGAGAAGTGGGAGCTGGAGCCAGTCAACAGCAACGGCAGCCCATAGAGACCATCATAAGAGAGCAGCCTAAAATAGGTCGTAATGAGAAAGTGACCATCAAAAATATTGCTACGGGTGAAACCAAGACAGTAAAGTTCAAACAAGCTGAACCACTGATCAAGCAAGGAAGTTGGGTAATTAGTTCCTAAATCATTAACTTTAGATCAAAGTTTATGACATGGAGGCTTATGCAGCAGTACTTTTATGGGCAATACCTGGATTTTTTGTCCTTGTATTAACTGAAATAGTTTACGGCCATTTCACTAAAAAACAAACTTATACCTTAATGGATACCCTGGCAAGTTTAAGCTCAGGGATGACCAATGTTATCAAAGACGTACTCGGACTTGCTTTTATTTTGATTTCCTACCCTTTTCTATTAAAATACCTTAGTCTGATCGAATTGGAATCGACTATCGGGATTTATATAACCGCATTTATTGCTATTGATTTTGCCTCTTATTGGATCCACAGATTGAATCATAAAATCAACATCTTTTGGAACCAACATCTCATTCATCATAGCAGTGAAGAATTTAATTTAGCTTGTGCATTAAGACAAAGTATCTCCAATTTAATTGGGTTTAGTGCTCTTTTTCTAGTACCTGCTGCTTTTTTAGGAATCCCTGCTGAGGTGATCATGACCTTAAGCCCTTTGCACTTATTCGCACAATTTTGGTACCATACTCGTCATATTGGAAAACTCGGGATATTGGAATATGTTCTGGTAACCCCTTCACAACACCGAGTGCACCACGCCATTAATCCTATTTATATAGATAAAAACTTAGCGGCAATTTTTTGTGTTTGGGATCGTATGTTTGGAACTTTTCAAGAAGAATTGGAATCAGAACCCCCTGTTTACGGTACCTTAAAACCCGTCCAAAGCTGGAATCCCATTTGGATCAATTTTCAGCACTTTTGGGTACTTTTACGAGATGCCTGGTATACTGAGAGTTGGGTGAGTAAAGTCAAAATTTGGTTTATGCCAACTGGCTGGCGTCCGATTGATGTTAAAGATCGGTTTCCGTTGACTACACGGAAAAATAAGCCTGAACTTCGCTTTAATCCGCATTATAATAAGAATTGGAAAGCCGTTGCAGTTTTTCACTTTATCCTGTTGGTTTATATGTTGATTTTTTTACTTGGACGATTCAGTGAATTTGAGACCTCTTTTCAAGTGAGTTATGGCTTATTGCTAATGTTATCCATTTTCGGATTTACTGCATTGATGGATTTTTATTCATGGGCACCCAGATTTGAACAATTCAGAGGAATCATTGGACTTGGATTCCTGTTTATACCTCAACATCAACTCTTGTTAGAAGCCTACCCAATTAGTCAAACAATATTTACATTGTATTTTATTAGTACTCTTATTATTGGCTTCTGGGCTAGGAAACAAGCTCCCCAACGAAGATTAGTTCTGAATTAAATGCCCGAGCAACGACTTGATTACCTCATCATCGGACCCGTTGCTCCTTTTAGGGGCGGAATAGCGGAAACCCAATACGAGCTGGCTACTCATCTTCAACTCAGTGGAAAAAAAGTACAACTGCTTACTTTTTCTAAACTTTATCCTAAATTCTTATTTCCAGGGGAAAATCAAAAAACTAAAGAAAAACAGCAGGATTCTCTAAAAGTGTCCGAATCCATTCACGCCTATAATCCTTTGCGATGGGGGAAGGTTATTCATCAAATCAACCAACTAAACCCACAAAACCTAATCTTTCGCTATTACACGCCCTTTCTAGCTCCTGTTTACGGATGGATTGCAAAAAAAACAAATCCCCAAATCAATAAAATAGCTTTGGTCGACAATTGGATTCCACATGAAAGAAGAGTTTTTGATGGAATTTTAAACCGCTTCTTTGGAAAACAAATGCACGCTTTTACTACCTTATCAAAGGGTGTGGCTTCTCAAATTAAAAATGACTTTAAACAGCCTGTATGGGTGGGATTTCATCCTATCAACACCCAATTACTCCCTTCTATTTCTAAAGCAGAAGCCCGAAAAAAATTGGGTTGGGATCAAAAACAAACAATCGTATTATTTTTTGGACTTATCCGCCAATATAAGGGCTTGGAACTGCTGATTAAATCCTTTTCAGAGGAAGTGTTCAACAATCGTAATACTGTACTTAAAATTGTAGGGGAATGCTACGAAAACAAAAATAAATACACAGATTTAGTTGCCCAATTGGGACTTGAGAATAAGGTTGTATTTGATTTTGAATACAAATCACTGAGTGCTATCCAGATACATTTTTCAGCTTGTGATCTTGTTGCTCAAACCTATCATACAGCCACTCAAAGTGGGGTAACTCCCTTGGCTTATTTTTACAATAAACCCTTATTAGTATCCGATATTGAAGGACTGAGTGCACCAATTAAAAAAGATCAAACAGGTGTCTGTGTTCAAAAGACTCCAAAAGCAATCGCAGAAGGTATGTGTGAACTATTGGATCAAAAAAAATATCAAAAAGCAAAAGACAACTTAAAAAAATCCCTTCCAAACTACCAATGGAAGGTTTGGGTTGAGCAATGGTCAGATTTTATTGAAAAGTTGTAAACTTAAATTTCATATTAAAACAGTATTTTTAGCGCTCAACTTAAAAGTATATACAAATTGATATTGAAACTCAGATCATTTGGTTTAGTAGTAAGTATACTTCTAACTGCAAATTACATATCCGCCCAAATTAATTTTGAGGATTTCCAAATTGAAATCAAAAAGACAAACGAGCCTATTGTTATTGATGGAATACTTAACGAAAATACCTGGAAAGAAGCTTCCGTAGGGAAAGATTTTTTTATGATCACCCCGATAGATACTGGAAAAGCAACTCAATTTTCAGAAGCCCGGGTAGCCTTTGATGACGAATTTCTATATATCTCAATAATTTTCTTTAACAATGCAGTACAGGGCGATTATGTTGTAGAGTCTCTGCAGCGTGATTTTTCATTTGGAAAAAACGATAATTTTTTGGTAGCACTCGACCCTTTTGACAACCAAAGTACGGGATTTGCTTTTGGGTTAAATGCATATGGAGCACAGTGGGACGGTACAATGTACAACGGAAGAAACGTAGACTTAAACTGGGATACCAAATGGTATTCTGAAGTCAAATTTGATCGTGATAAATGGGTTTGTGAAATTGCAATTCCTTTTAAATCCATCCGCTATGAAGAAAGTAATCGTCGGTGGGGAATTAATTTCAGCAGACTCGATCTTAAAGCAAGTGAAAAATCGAGCTGGGCTCCTGTGCCAAGACAGTTTCCTTCCGTTTCTCTCGCTTATGCAGGGGCTCTTATTTGGAATACACCACCCCCACCCCAGGGAAGTAATGTCTCGCTCATCCCTTATTTGTCGAACAATGCCGTCAAGACAAATTCTAATGCTACTGATAATGCCTTTAAATTGGGGGGAGATCTAAAATACAATCTGACTTCAGCCTTGAATTTAGACCTTACCATTAACCCTGACTTTTCTCAAGCAGAAGTGGATCAGCAAGTGACAAATCTAGACCGATTTGAGTTATTTTTTCCCGAGCGAAGACAATTCTTTCTGGAGAATGCTGATCTGTTCTCTAACTTTGGTTATAAGTCTATTCGTCCGTTTTTTTCTCGCAGAATCGGTCTTAATGTACCCATCATTGGTGGGGTTCGTCTAAGCGGAAATGTGGATGAAAACTGGCGTATTGGGGTGATGGACATCCAAACACAAAAAGATGAAAGTCTCAATTTAGCAGCTCAAAATTTTGGNGTTTTAACGGTTCAGCGAAAGGTGTTAGATCGATCAAACATCAGTATGATATTCGTCAACAAACAAGGCTTAAATTCTNNTGATCAAAAGGCNTCGTCTTCATTCAATCGCAATCTGGGTTTAGAATACAATTATTTTTCAACTGACAATCTTTGGAACAGNAAAATACTCTTGCTCCAATCCTTTGANACAATGAAAGACAACANAGGAGGGGTTTTAGCTTCNCATCTTGGATACCAATCCACTCGATGGAACTGGAGAGTACAACAAGAATATGTAGCNGGGAATTACGATGCTGAAGTAGGTTTTGTNCCGAGAAAAAATTACATCAAACTAGAGGCTGNTGGGGGNCATTTGTTTTATACCGATTCTGACACCCCTTTNTTATCTCATGGTCCTCAAGTGGGAAGAACCTATTTCTTCGATACCGACTTTGGTAAAAAAGATCAGACAGATCAATTTAAATACCTCTTTAATTTTAAAAATAGAAGTCGTTTTTCATTGAGCTGGAGTGAAAATTTTGTTGAATTACTTTCGGATTTTGATCCAATACGTACTCAAGTAGCCAGTTTAAAAGNAGGAAGCCAGCATCAATGGTCGAGTTTTACCGCTACTTACGATTCTAAGCCACAAAATCGGTTTACCTATTCTCTGGGAATGCTAACTGGTGGTTATTACAATCAAGGTAAACGAAGTGCTTTTTTAAGCGAATTGGGGTACCGTTTTCAACCGATACTTGAAATCAATACGGTAGCTAATTACAATCGAATAGAATTACCCTATCCTTGGAATACCAATTCATTTTGGCTCTTAGGAATTAAAGCAAACTTGACTCTTAGCAATAAACTGTTTTTCTCTAATCTCTATCAGTACAACGAACAATTANGANTNTGGAATTTCAATTCAAGATTTCAATGGCGTTACAAACCTGCTTCNGATATCTTTTTAGTTTTTAACAGCAACGAAATGAAAGTTCCCGANNTTANNTCNGGATGGAACCTNACNTTAAAAGTAAACTATTGGCTAAACCTCTAATCAATGCATCAAAATAAGCAACATTGGGAAAAGGTCTTCCNAACTAAAACACCNGAGCAGGTCAGCTGGACAGAGNCTTATCCTCAAACTTCCGTAGATTGTATTCTCAGCTTTGGATTAAAAAANTCTGCACCCATTATTGATGTTGGAGGTGGAGACAGTTTACTTGTCGATGCGCTTCTCNAACTGGGTTTTTCCAACTTAAGTGTGTTGGATATATCAGCCAAAGCTCTTGAACGNGCTAAGAAAAGACTTGGTCCACTTGCTAAAAAAGTGGAATGGATTGAAAGCGATGTACTTGACTTCAATCCAACAACAAAGTATAGTCTTTGGCACGACAGGGCTTCATTTCATTTTTTAACTCAAAAAAAGGATATTAATACNTACAGTACTATCGTCGATCNAACCAGTGNGCAACATTTGGTTATTGGNACTTTTTCTACCTCAGGNCCTGAAAAATGCAGTGGTTTATCAATTTCACAATACGATTGTAATAGTTTAAAACACTGCTTNANAGACCGCTACAGTCAGGATGAATGCATTGAANTAGATCACCAAACACCCTTNGGTNCCAGCCAAGCATTTGTNTTTTCTAGATTCAGNAAAAGAANTTAATTTAAAGCTTTAACACGCTCAATTTNNGATTTAATGAGACCATTCCACACCTCATAGCCTTCGGTATTTAGATGCAATTGATCACTGACAAACCATTCTGGTTTTGGTTGACCGTCTTTATCTAAATAAGCAGGAACGGTATTGACAAAATAAAGGTTTTCTNTTTTTTCGNAATACGCCTTTATCAANTTGTTNNCTTGATTGATTTTGTCCCAGTNTTTCCAACGGCTTTTGGTTGGAGTAACGGCAATTTGAAGTATGGGNATTGTAGGATGTTTCTCTCTGACTTGTTTGACAAAAAGTTTGAACAANCCNAAAACTTCTTTAGGAGTACCGTCTCGTGATGAGCCACTGATATCNTTAGCCACAAAACAAACCACCATACTCAATTTGTGGTCAGCCAAGATTCGTTCTGTAAAAAAGATCATGTCCCTAAAGTGGGCTCCTCCATAACCTCTTTGAATAACATTAAAGGGCTTCATGTCTTCTTCCAATGTCTTCCATAGACGAATACTTGAACTCCCTATGAAAAGAACGGCATCATCCGGATAGACTCTAGTTTCATCTAACTTTTCAAAAGCCTCGATCTCGGACAGTGCCCAAGCGCGATCTTTAGCATAGTATTTTTTTAATGGTGAGCAAGAAATTAAAAGTACTGTAGTGCAAAACAAAAACCAAGGGGAAAAAATAGAGTTCTTTAGCAAAACGGATTTATTTTAAAATTAATACGTTTGAAATTAAACATTCCAATTCATTCACCCCTATAATTTAACAACAATACTTAATAGATAAATCGAAGT
Organism: Flavobacteriaceae bacterium TMED48; assembly: GCA_002167945.1. GTDB lineage: Bacteria > Bacteroidota > Bacteroidia > Flavobacteriales > Flavobacteriaceae > MS024-2A. Next base: position 29,818 of record NHDB01000038.1, read on the forward strand.
AATCGATCACAACAAGTATTCAGTTGAAACAAAGTTAGAGGTTTCAGAATTGAGTAAACTTTCCAGAATTTCTTTATTGTAGGCCGTGTCTTTGGATGCTACAAAAGTTCGAATTGAAAAAGAACGCAAGGCATCATAAACACTCAATGTACTCACCGCTGAATTTTTTCTTCCTGTAAAAGGATAAACATCCGGCCCTCGTTGGCATGCAGAATTTAAATTCACACGACATACCAGGTTCGCAAGCGTATCGATTAGCGGACCAATTTTTCTAATATCCCTTCCAAATAAACTTACTTGCTGTCCATATTCAGAGGCGGCCATAGCATCAAGAGGTTCATCAATTTCCTTGTAGGAAACTATAGGAATAACTGGTCCAAATTGTTCCTCTTGATACACCTTCATCTCCTCAGTTACAGGATATAATACGGCAGGAAAAGTATAATTATCTGACTTTTCACCTCCTTTTTTATTTAGAACATGGGCTCCTTTTGCTTTGGCATCTTCGATTAGCTCTTCAATATAGTCAGGTTTACTTGGCTCTGGAAGTGGTGTTAAGAACGTATCTTCCCAAGGCATTCCAAACTTTAATTCATCGACAGCTTTAGAAAAGCGTCGATTAAATTCATCGACTATAGACTCGTGTACATAAAGTACTTTAAGTGCTGTACATCGCTGGCCGTTGTAGGAAAGTGTTCCTGAGATACATTCCTTGATGGTCAGATCTAAATCTGCATCAGGTAAGATAATTCCAGGATTTTTCGCCTCTAATCCAAGTACCAAACGCAATCTGTTTTTGTTTGGGTGTTGATCTTGAAGAGAAACTGCTGAGGAACTATGTCCGATTAGTGCTAAAACATCTACAGCTCCTGTTTGCATAATGGGAGTTGCAATTTTACGTCCACGACCGAACAAAATGTTTACTACACCCGGTGGGAAACTCTCTTGAAAGGCCTTTAAAAGTGGAGCAATCAAGAGTACACCGTGCTTTGCAGGCTTAAAAATGGCTGTATTTCCCATGATGATTGCAGGAATCAAAAGGCAAAATGTTTCATTTAAAGGGTAATTGTAAGGGCCTAGACAAAGTACAACACCCAAAGGACCTCTACGGATATGAGCGTAAACACTCCCTTGCTTGTCAAATTTAGCTCCTTTTCGATCGAGATTTTTATAAGCTTCAATGGTATCAACGATATAATCCACTGTTCGATCAAATTCCTTGTATGAATCTGATTTATTTTTACAAATCTCCCACATCAGTAACTTGACGACCTCTTCTCTGTGAAGTTTCATTTTTTCGACAAAGGTTTCCATGCATTTCAATCGTTCTCCAACACGCATAGTAGGCCATAGGCCCTGTCCTCTTTTAAATGCTTTTTCGGCTGCGTTTAGCGCCTCTAATGCATCTGGAGTTTCCATGTCTGGTATTGATCCCAACAAGGTAGGAGCCATTTCACCAGAACCGTTTGGAGATTGAATGGTTGAAAAAACTTCAGTGGTATTTCCTTTCCATGTCTTTAATTCACCGTCTATAAGGTATCGGTCACATACATGAGGGGTTACTTGAACTTCCTTAGGAATTTCAGCAATTTTAATAGTCATAATGTCTTCTTTTTCTTAGCGTTTTTAGATTAAATATTGAAACAAGTTTTGCTTTTCGTTCAAATAATCGAAATTGAAGTTATGGATTTTCATCCGTTCTACCAAAAGCGCAAAATCTGCTGCTTCTTTTAATTGGATTCCAACGACTGCTGGTGCATTCGTTCGGTAACTTTTTTTTGAAAATTCAAAATGTGTAATGTCATCATTTGGTCCCAAGATCTCCGTTACAAATTCTTTAAGTGCACCTTCTCGTTGAGGAAACTCAATGAGGAAATAATGCTTTAAACTGGCGTAGAGAAGCGCGCGTTCACTAATTTCCGGCATTCTTAAAATATCGTTATTCCCTCCGCACAATAAAACTGCTACTCGCTTGCCTTCGAGTTCATCCTGCATTTGTTCTAGCCCGGCAATGGCTAATGCCCCAGCAGGCTCGGCTACAATACCTTCTTTATTGTATAAGTCGAGTATGGTTTGACATATTTTCCCTTCATGTACAGTGATGACTTTTTCAAGAGATGATTTACAAATCTCGTAAGGAATAACTCCTACCTGACGTACAGCAGCACCGTCTACAAAACGATCCATCTTCTTTAGCGCTATACGTTCTCCTGATACTAGGGCTTGTTGCATAGATGGCGCCCCTTTGGGCTCCACTCCTATGATTTTAGTTTTTGGAGAATGGGACTTCAATACTGTGGCGATTCCTGAAATCAAACCACCTCCTCCAACAGGTACAAAAATATAATCTAGAGGGGCGGACGTATGCTCTAGAATTTCAAGAGCAACCGTAGCTTGACCTTCGATAACTTCTTTATCATCAAAAGGGTGAATAAAGGTTTTTCCCTCCTTTTTTGCAGCTTTTATGGCTTGCTTTTGACAGGCATCATAAGTATCACCAGTAAGGACTATTTCGACAAAGTCTTCGCCAAACATACGCACCTGAGTTACTTTTTGCTGTGGGGTCGTTGCGGGCATGTATACTGTACCTTGAATCTCCAATTTTTTACAGGAAAAAGCAAAGCCTTGAGCGTGGTTTCCTGCACTTGCACAAACAATTCCTTCTCCTCGCTCGGACTCGTTTAACGAACTAATTTTGTTGTAAGCCCCACGTATTTTAAATGAGCGAATTTGTTGTAAATCTTCACGTTTGATAAAAACAGAAGCGTTTGTCTTTGCTGACAAACGCTTGTTAAATTCCCAAGGAGTTTTTCTGATCACATTATTCAAACGCGATACAGCTTGTTGAACTCCTTCAAGTGAAGGCAGGTTTTTCACCCTATACTATTTTAGTCATCGCAGTCATAGATGCACGAAGCTCGTAACCTACCATTTCTACTGGGTGGTAACGAATAATTTCGTTGACATCAATCAACTGTTTATTATCTACTCCATTGTCATTAACTTGAAGTCCGGCACCGATGACATCAGTCTTAATCCCTTTCATAAAGTCAGTCAACATCGGTTTAGCAGCATGATCAAATAAATAACAACCGTATTCTGCTGTATCAGAAATGATACGATTCATTTCAAATAATTTCTTTCTTGCAATGGTATTGGCAATCAAAGGCGTTTCG
>NHDB01000039.1 GCA_002167945.1 Flavobacteriaceae bacterium TMED48
AAATTTAATATCTATAAGCAAACCAAATCTTTATATCATGACAAAAAATTTTACTTTCGGGTATTGTAGGAACAGTCGTCTATTATCTATTAGGATGGCTTGTTTATGGACTGATTCTAACAGACAAATCTACAGGTGAGGAATTCATGTTGTTTATCTTTTTAGGCTGCTTATCTTTTGCGTTTTTACTAGCCTATGTCTATTCCAAGCTAGCTCAAATTTCAAGTTTTATAACCGGATTCAATGCAAGCATTGTCATCGGTATCCTCTATGCCTTGACTTGGTATTTTTTCGTTTCCAATGAATTTGATCCTAGGAAGATAGTTGAAGAAATAGTAATCAGGGGATTAATGACTGGTATTACTGGAGGTTTTATCACTTATGTTAGTGGAAAAATTGGATGAAAAAATAAGGTCAGTTTCTGATAAAACCGACCTTATTTTTATTAAATCTTTTTTAGATTTTCACCGAGAGCTGATTTAGAAGATAAAGTCTAAAATCATAATACAAGACATCACTATCATGATTCCATTTTCTATGAGAGTGGCTTCGGTCATAGGGAGCTTTAAGGCTGTTCCTAAACACGCGCATTGAATTGCAGTTTTACTTAAGATCGTTTGCATTACACCATATGTTGTGATAGATAAAAGTATCAAAGTCAATCCTAAGGCAACTGGTATTTGCCAAGACAATAGAAAAGCAACCCCTAAAACAGTCTCTATTAAGGGGTAGATTTTGGCATAAAAAAGACTCTTTTTTGCCAAAGGGTCATAGCGTGCAAAAGAAAGAGGAAACCCTTGATAATCCAAAAACTTAAAAAAACTAAATGTGATAAAAAATAAACCCATAAAATAGAGCATGGCTTGATTTACATCTGCGTCAGTGAGATGAGTTAGAAAAATCGTTGCTGCTATCAAATATCCAAAAATGAGAAACAGAGGAAACAAAGCTTTTAACTTAGACTCTGATTCTTCTTGAAATAGAGCAGTCGTTTTATCTTTGGTTGCTGTGTATTTTCCCCCTAAAACCCCCTCAATTTTACTTAGAGCAACTTCTTTTTTAGTTTCAAAAACTGACTTACCTGTTTCTAGTGAAACTTCGACTTCGGTAATTTCAGGGATGGAACTCATTTTTTCTGTCACTCCCTTCCTGCAGTTATCGCAGGTCATTCCTTGAATATAAATTTGCTGCTTCATTCTTTTTGACAAAAATCTTAAATTAATTNTAGTTTAGAAGACCTACTTCGTTAAATNTTAGTTAAACGCTTCTATACATNAGAAATCTATAACAAATTCCTCAATTTGAGCGATTTAATACTTACTTTTGTGGGCTATGATGACACCCAATCACATGGAGGTTTTACAACAAGTCAGACAGCAGCTAAATCAGGGAAATTTATCCGTTGTAGAAGGCTTAAATGCCATATGTGAAACACTCAACAAAAAACTAGAGGCCTATGATTGGGTTGGGTTTTATTTTGCTGATTTTAAAAGTAAAATGCTTCATCTGAAAGCCTATTCAGGCGCTCCAACCGAACACACTTCAATTCCGTTTGGAAAAGGTATTTGTGGACAAGTCGCCTTGTCTAATAAAAATTTTATGGTCCCTGATGTGACTGCTCAAGACAACTATATTGCCTGTAGTATAGACGTTCGATCTGAGCTTGTAGTACCCCTATTTTTGGAAGGTAAAAATATCGGGCAAATCGATATCGATTCCAAAGCTCTTAATCCATTCACAAAAGAAGACGAGACCTTCTTAACTGAAATATGTTCGCTTGTATCTTCAACCTACGGCAAATCATTAAAACAACTTTAAGCTATGAGTCAAAAGAAAATAAAAACGGCATTGATCTCTGTTTTTGATAAAACAGGATTAGAACCTTTAATCAATCTTTTAGTAGATCAAGGAGTTGAGCTTTACTCTACGGGTGGAACAGAAACCTTTATTCGAAATTTGGGTCACCAGGTGAATGCTGTAGAAGATTTAACGGGGTATCCTTCAATTCTCGGAGGTCGAGTAAAAACCTTACATCCTAAAGTCTTTGGAGGTATCCTTAATCGAAGTCAGCTCCCGAGTGATCAAGCAGAGCTGGAAACCTATGAAATTCCAGTCTTGGACTTAATTGTAGTTGACCTTTATCCATTTGAAAAAACTTTAGCTGACAATGCTTCGGAAAGTGAAATAATTGAGAAGATTGACATTGGGGGTATCGCTTTAATTCGAGCAGCAGCTAAAAATTTCAACGATGTTTTTTGCATTTCAAACAAAGAGGATTACGCTTCTTTTATTGAGATTTTTAAATCATTTGATGGAGCACCAGACCTAGAGGCTCGAAAAGAATTTGCTGTAAAAGCCTTTCACACCTCCTCACACTACGATTCTGCAATATTCAATCATTTTGATAACAAAAACGACCACTTAAAACTAAGTATAGGGAACTCTCAAATTTTACGCTACGGTGAAAACCCTCATCAAAACGGGCGTTTCTTTGGTGTTTTAGAAGATTTATTAGAGCAAATTCACGGTAAGGCAATTTCCTACAATAACTTATTGGATATTGATGCAGCTGTTAACTTGATGCTGGAGTTTTACGATGGAAAACCGGCATTTGGTATTTTAAAACACAACAATGCCTGTGGCTTTGCTGTAAGAGATGAATTATCTAAAGCTTATGCAGACGCACTTGCAGCTGATCCCGTATCCGCTTTTGGTGGAGTCTTGATTTCCAATAAATCTATAGATTTGGAAACCGCTCAAGCTGTCCATGAATTATTTTGCGAAGTTGTAATTGCCCCTAAATTTGAAACTGAGGCTCTTGAATTATTGAAACAAAAGAAAAACAGAATCCTCCTCATCCAAAAAGAGACCTCTATGTCAAATCAAACCATTCGAACTTGTTTAAACGGTTATCTTGTCCAAGACAAAGACACTAAAACAGATCAAAAAGAAGACTTGACAAAGGTGACTAAAGTTGAGCCTACTTCCTCAGCAATTGACGATTTAATTTTTGCTTCAAAAATTTGTAAGCATACTAAATCCAACACTATCATTTTAGCTAAGGGACAGCAGTTACTCGCCTCAGGTACTGGACAAACATCAAGAGTGGATGCCTTGCACCAATCAATCAATAAGGCCAAAAGCTTCGGTTTTAAATTGGATGGGGCTGTTATGGCGAGTGATGCTTTTTTCCCGTTCCCTGACTGTGTAGAAATTGCACATAAAGAAGGCATCCAGGCAGTAATTCAACCAGGCGGATCCATTAAAGATAAAGACTCCATTTCCTATTGCGACGAACACAAAATGGCAATGGTTTTCACAGGAACACGTCACTTTAAACATTAATTCATAATTTTATAAAATACTTTAAGGACAAATGGGATTTTTTACAGACGAAATTGCTATTGATTTAGGCACAGCAAACACCCTTATCATTCATAACGACAAAGTGGTTGTGAACAGTCCTTCCATTGTTGCAATTGACCGAACAACCAATAAAGTAATTGCTATTGGTCAAGAAGCCAATATGATGCAAGGAAAAACCCACGAAAATATTCGTACNGTAAGACCCTTAAAAGATGGAGTAATTGCAGATTTTAATGCTTCAGAGCAAATGATCAATCGCTTGATCAGAAGTATTCCCAGTTTAAACCGTAAGTTTTTTTCNCCCTCACTTCGAATGGTCATCTGTATACCTTCAGGAATTACAGAAGTAGAAATGCGCGCTGTAAAAGAATCTGCNGAAAGAGTAAACGGTAAAGAAGTCTATCTCATTCACGAACCCATGGCTGCGGCTATTGGAATTGGAATTGATATTATGCAACCCAAAGGAAATATGATCGTTGATATCGGTGGNGGAACNACAGAAATTGCAATTATNGCACTNTCAGGTATTGTATGTGATAAGTCAATNAAAATNGCNGGNGATGTTTTTACCAGNGATATNATNAACTATATGCGNAGCAANCANAATCTTTANGTAGGTGAGCGAACTGCTGAAAAAATNAAAATNATCNTTGGNAGTGTCATTGAAGACCTAGANAACCCNCCAGAAGAAATGTCNGTNCAAGGNAGGGANCTTNTGNCCGGTAANCCNAAACAAGTNGTNATTAANCATGCNGANATTGCAAAGGCTTTGGANAANTCNATTTTACGNATNGANGATGCNATTATGGAAGCNCTNTCACAAACTCCNCCTGAANTAGCTGCTGANATTTACAANACNGGGATTTACCTNGCTGGNGGAGGNGCACTNTTNAGAGGATTAGACAAACGTCTNTCNCAAAAAACAGATCTGCCNATCTACGTTGCTGAAGATCCTCTTCAAGCNGTAGTTNGNGGTACTGGAATTGCATTAAAAAATANTGAGCGATTTAAAACNGTTTTGATCAAATAAGTTTGGTATGCAGCGAATTCTCAATGCGCTTCTCCAATTTAGAAATCCCATNCTCTATTTTNTCCTACTCGGCCTTNCGATNTCATTTNCCTATAANCGNAGTCCNTTTCANGAATACAATATCGAAAAATANGGNTTTTTCTTTTCCTCAAAGCTCTANGCTGNCAGAGATGGAATNAGTCAATATTTNAAGCTGAGGNNAGTAAATCAACANTTGCTCGANGAAAATGAACGNCTTAANGTTGATGAATTGATTTCGAGCAGAAATCCCANTATATCCAGACGCATTAAAAAAACCCAAGCGNTTCCCTTTTANAGTNAAAAAAGCTCATGTTCTTAAAAANAGTTTTCAAAATCANCGNAACTATNTGACCATAGATATCGGTTCAATAGANGGTGTNNANCCTGAAATGGGTGTTATTTCTAACAGCGGAATTGTTGGAGTTGTNCATTCAGTAACTGACCATTATGCNAATGTAATTTCCATATTACATCAGGACTTGAAAATCAATGTAAGAGCAACTGAAAGTCCTGCTTTTGGATCATTAGTATGGTCCGGAAAAAAACCACAAGAATTTAGAGTTGAAGATGTTGTTTCAAATGCCAATATCAAAATTGGCGACACTCTAATTACAGGTGGAATGTCCTCTTATTTNCCATTGGGTATTCCTNTAGGAAAAATTACTAGACTCGATANAATTGAAGGGAGTGGCTACTATTCAATAGACNCAGAGCTTTTTGAAGATCTCTCTCAAATTTATTATGTGTATGTCNTNGAAAATATTGATTTTCAAGAACTANAATCACTTCAAAAGAAATTGCCTCAATGAAAACAATTTCTTTAGTTCCTGCTCTTTCNTTTATCCTNTTAGTTTTNGCCCAAGTTATGGTTTTTAATCATTTACACATTTTTGGGGAAATTAATCCAATGCTCTATTTACTTTTTTTCTTTGTTTACCGNTTCGAAAGCGANCAGACTGTACTCATAGGTCTTGCNTTTCTNCTTGGTTTCTCNATTGATTTTCTGTCTCAAACTGGGGGTGCACATACAATTGCTACCTTAACCATAGGGTTCTTAAGGCCACTAATTATTCGTTATGCGTTTGGAGTCACTATGGAAACTCCTCAAAGCTATTTTAGCGATTCTAGAACTCTTAACAAGCTNATTTATCTTCTGCTTTTAGTATTACTTCACCATAGCTTGTATTTTACGTTGGTGTATTTTAACTGGGAAGCCCTTTTCCTTATTGCTAAAAANACCNTACTTACTTNGATATTTTCATTAATTTTAATAGGTATAACTTTAAGTTTTTACCCAAACAAAAAATGATTAGAAAATTCGTTTTATTGAGTTTTACTTTAGGGAGTTCTTTGNTGTTCCTTATTCAATTGATCTCTTTGCAAATTTTCAATCAAGATTACAGTGAACTTTCACTCAACAACGCCTTAGAAAAAAGACCTATATATCCAACCCGAGGACTCATTTACGACAGGAATGGAACCTTACTGGTCGCCAATCAGCCAGTGTATGATTTGATGGTGATCCCTGAAAATANCCTTTCTTTTGATACGNTAGAATTGATTTCTTTTTTAGAAATTTCTAAAGAAGAACTTATCAATAGTTTGCAGAAAGCCAAGCGCTTTTCCTCCAAGAGATCTTCGGTAGTTTCCCGNCAAATAAGTAAAGAGAAGCAAGCTTTGTTTAAAGANAAAATCTGGAAGTACNCCGGTTTCTATTTTCAGAAAAAAACAATTCGAGATTATTCATTACCAATTGCATCAAATATTTTAGGATATACCAGTGAGATAAATCCAACTGANTTAAAAAATAAAANAGATTATGATTTAGGGGAAATGATTGGTCGTCAAGGAATTGAAAAAGCCTATGAANATGTACTTANAGGGAAAAAGGGATTTCAATTTTTTCAAAAAGATCGTTTTAACAGAATCATTGGGTCGTATGAAGAGGGATCTTTTGATACTGCCCCTGAGGCTCCTAACAACCTGACATTAACAATTGATGCCGAGCTTCAAAGCTATGGTGCCTCACTCATGCAAAATAAAAGAGGTGGAATAGTTGCTATTCAACCCTCCAGTGGTGAAGTATTGGCTCTGGTAACAGCGCCCAGTTATGACCCTAATTTACTGCTTGGTAGTGGGCGATCTGAAAATTTTAGAGCCTTGGTCTATGATACTNTGTCAAAACCTTTGTTCGACAGGGGTTTGCAAGCTGAGTATNCTCCTGGATCACCNTTTAAAACACTTAATGCACTCATCGCACTTCAAGAAAATGTAATTTCTCCTTCTACACAATTTTCCTGTAACCAAGGACACTTTTATGCTAGAGGGGCGTTTATGAAGTGTCATTGCCCAATAGGTACCTCTAACAATTTGCTCAGAGGAATCTATAACTCATGTAATAGTTTTTTTGCTAAAACTTATAAAAGAATCATTGAGAAAGACTCTACTGCTGCTGCTGGACTAGACCGCTGGAGAACCCATTTGGAAAAATTTGGTTTGGGAAATTATCTCGGCTATGATTTGCCCATAGGTAAAAGAGGCTTTATTCCAAGTAGCTNCTATTANGATCGATGGTATTCGAAAGGNAGGTGGGGTCCAACTACAATCATTTCCAATGCAATTGGGCAAGGTGAGGTTCTGACCACACCNATCCAAATGGCAAACTTTACGGCAGCAATTGCCAATAGAGGTTATTATATAAAACCCCATTTNACCATTCCAAAAGATCAAACAGTTAAAGATTCTTTATATACCAAAAATTACACTTTAATTGAGCCTCGTCATTTCGAAACAGTCATTGAGGGAATGCATAAAGTGGTAGAAAGAGGAACGGCTAGGGTAGCAAAAATTCCGGGAATAGAAGTCTGTGGAAAAACGGGAACTGCAGAAAACTTTATTCGACTCAATGGTGAAAAAACCCAACTTACCGATCATTCTATCTTTGTCGCCTTTGCTCCAAAGGAAAATCCAAAAATTGCGCTTGCTGTATTTGTAGAAAATGGCTATTGGGGCGGACGCTGGGCTGCACCTATTGCAAGTTTGATGATTGAAAAGTATTTAANNGGANAGNTTAAAAGAACTTGGCTTGAAAATAGAATGCTCAATGGTAGTTTACAGAGCGAGTACTTAAAGCCCTTATCCGGTAAGCCATTCGAAATCAATGAATAACAGTATTCTTTTTCGACTAGATTGGTTGAGTTTACTGACCTATATTGCTTTAGTAAGCTTCGGCCTAATCAATATCTACTCTACTTCTTTTAGTGATAGTGCTTTAAGCATATGGGATCCTGCAAGTATTGCAGGAAAACAACTCTGGATTTTTATAGCATGCCTCATTACGATGCCCTTTATCCTTTATATCAAGTCAAATTTTTTTAAACACTTTTCCTATATTTTTTATGGATTATCTATTTTGAGTTTGGGTGGGTTATTCATTTTTGGACAAACAATTTCTGGAGCTACATCATGGTATAATATCGGTGGATTCGGATTACAACCTGCTGAATTCACAAAAATTACTACCGCGCTGGTTATAGCAGAGTTTTTAAGTGGTTTCCAAAAAGATGTGCGAAAAAGAAATGACCTCATAAAGGCCTTTCTTTTTATCTTAACTCCTGTAGTGTTGATTATTCTTCAACCCGATGCTGGATCTGCCCTAGTGTTTTTTGGACTTTTCTTTGTATTGATTCGAGAAGGTTTAGATTTACGATGGTTGCTATTTGGTCTTGGATTTATTGTTGTTTTTATTTTTACCATGCTTTTCAAACCTTTGATTGTAAGTATAGGTATTACGCTAATTACTCTAATCGTATTTGGTTTAGTAAAAAAATTAAAACCAAAATTAACCCCATTCATTGTTACCTTGAGTATTTGTGTAGTCTTCTCGTACTCTGTTGACTTCATCTTCAATTCTGTTTTTGAACAACGCCATCGAGATCGTTTTAATATTATTCTAGGCTTGGAAACTGATACTCGAGGAATTGGGTATAATATTAATCAATCAAAAATTGCTATTGGTTCAGGGGGTTTTTCAGGTAAGGGCTATTTAAACGGAACTCAGACCAAAGGTGATTTTGTACCCGAACAACATACCGATTATATTTTTAGTACTGTTGGAGAAGAGTGGGGGTTTTTGGGTAGCAGTTNTATAATTTTACTTTTTACGATTCTAATTTTTAGGGTTATTTACCGNGCAGAAAAACAGAGTAGTGCTTTTAGAAGAATGTTTTCTTATGCATTTGCTAGCATGTTGTTTATTCATTTTTTTATCAATGTNGGAATGACTTTGGGACTGGTGCCTACGGTAGGCATTCCTTTGCCGTTTATCAGCTATGGGGGNTCCAGTGTAATGGCATTTAGTCTAATGCTCTTTATNTACCTCAATTTCGATTATAACCGCTTGTCCTAGCTTAGTTTCTTACATCTAGAATATCTCTTAAACTATTGCCAAGNGTCATAAAGGCAAGNACTAAACTCATAATCGCCAGACCCGGCAGAAGTGCTAGATAGGGTTTACCCAANAGTAAATATCTAAAATGGTCCTTTACCATACCCCCCCAGCTTGGCATCGGTGGCTGTGCCCCTATACCTAAAAAACTCAATCCGCTCTCCATCAATATTGCACTGGCAAAATTAGCTGCAGATATTACAATTAAAGGAGCCACAACCATGGGTAAAATATGACTTATCAAAATTTTTGTTTTAGAAAATCCCAAGGCATTGCTTGCCTGTATGTAAAGTTCTTCTTTTATAGACTTTACTTGACCTCTAACCAAGCGCGCTACCTCAACCCACATGGTTAGCCCTACTGCCACAAAAACCTGCCAATATCCTCTACCTAGAGCTAAGGTAATGGCAATTACCATCAATAAAGTGGGAATAGACCAAACCACATTGATCAGCCAAAGTATTAAACGATCTGTCCAACCGCCAAAATAGCCCGCTACTGCACCAAAAAAAACTCCTACAACCAAAGAAATAAAGACTGCTACAAAACCAATGGATATTGAAATACGTGATCCCACAAGTAATCTACTCAACAAATCACGCCCGTACTTATCAGTCCCTAATAAAAATCGCTTTTCATAAAGGTATCTTTCTTCAATTTCTGTTTTATCAAAAGAATCTGAAAACTGATCAAATGAAACCTTTTCAAAATAGTTTGTTGCATTTCCATACCTCTTGAACTCTAGGCTTGAATCTGACCAGCGAATTTCACTAATTGGAATTTCTTCGTTTGCATTGATTTTACCATAAAAAACTGAGGATTGACTTTCTTGACTCGTTCTTGGAATTACTAACATTTGACAGGAAAATCCAGGAGATTTAGAGTGGATAGACAAATGCATTTGATTGGCAAATTTTGTTTTGTCTGGCGCCAAAACATAGGCAAAAACAGCACAAAACGATATAAACAATATGAAAAATGTACTTCCAACCGCCCAACTGTCATTTTTGAAACCCTCTAAAAAGCGTTTGAATTCCAAAACAGCTAGAATTAATCTTTTACTTGGGCTATTGGCTTGCCGTTATTGATTTTATTAGAAAGATCTTTGAGAATTTCAACAGCCTCTGAAATGTAAAGATCTTTCTTTAGTGATTTTTGCCAGCGTTCTCGTTTTTCAATCAGATCCTCATTTGGTGATTGAGTCGAAGCTGCCTCAGGTAACCACTGAAATTCAAGATTTGATTCAAATTCAGAGATCTTCTTAAAACGATCAGAATAATTTTTATCAGACTCTCTTTCATTTACATAAGATTCATAATCCAAAAAGTAGTGTGAATCATCTTGTTGCTCTTTGATCCATGCGGCCTGGTCTTCAATTAAGGCAACAAATGGATTTTCTTTCAGTCGTTGTATACTCCGTTCTACAGAATAGTCGTAATTACTGAATCGGGGTAATGGTTTATAAGAAGCTGGTGTAATTCTATCCCAAGATAAGGGATTGTCTTGATCTTTTTCTCCCATATCAACCTGAGCATATCGGTCAGGAAAAACAATATCACTTTTAACCCCTTCTAGCTGAGTTGATAATCCACTAATTCTGTAGAACTTATCTGTTGTCACCTTGAGTGCTCCCAGATCTCCATAAGTTCCTCCAGAAATCATTCTGTTGAGATCAATAATATTTTGGACAGTTCCTTTTCCAAAGGTTTGCTGACTCCCCAAAATAATTGCTCGGTTGTAATCTTGTAATGCCGCAGCTAAAATTTCGGAGGCTGAAGCTGAAAATTCATTTACTAGAACAACTAAAGGTCCGTCCCAAACAANACTTGAATCNGTATCTTTCAATACCTCTTTTCTTCCTCCTGTACTTTTAACTTGAACCACGGGACCTTCTTCAATAAAATAACCCGTCATATCAACTACTGTTTTTAATGATCCTCCACCNTTATTTCTAAGGTCAAGTATAATTCCTTTTACNTTTTTCTGTTTAAGCTGTTCCAGTTCTTTCTTTACATCCGTAGCTGCATTTCGTTCGGTATAATCTTGAAAGTTGATGTAAAATTTTGGAAGCTCAATCAAACCATAAGTNCCTGTTGAATCTTTGATTAATGAAGAACGCGCATAAGTCTCTTCAAGTACAACTACATCACGTGTTACAGTTACAACCTCAACAGTCCCGTCCACCCTCTTTATTGTCAAATAAACTTGTGTACCCTTAGGGCCTTTGATCAATTTTACNGCATCATCTAATACCATCCCTGAGATATCAACCGGCTCTTCGCCCTCTTGACCTACTTTCATTATGANGTCACCGANTTCTAGAAGNTCATCTCTCCANACAGGACCACCAGAAATAATTTCTACAATTTTTACTTGCTGATTTCTTTTGTTTAGACGGGCGCCAATTCCTTCAAATTTTCCAGACATACTGGTATCAAATCGATCTTTGTCACTNGGAGCCAAATAAAAGGTATGGGGATCAAACTGAACCACTATGGAGTTTACAAAAATAGAAAACCAGTCTTTTCTTTTCAGTTCATTGTAGTTTTCAAATAGATAACCCATATTNTCTTNGATGTCTTCCCTCGNTTGAATTTCGAGGTCTACATCAGAAGAAANCGTAAANGTGGAGTCTTTTTTAGCCTGTTTACTTNCGTCTTCTTTTTTGGAGGTAAAGTTTTGAAGTGCATTGAGTTTAAAACGCTTTCTCCAAAGCTTTTTTAATTCAGATGTATTCAGTGCGTAAGGGGCTGTTTCAAAATCTAAATCAATTTCTTCTTTTTGGGTGAAATCAAAAGGCTTTTCTAGNAGTTCTTTGTAAAAATCCTGCACTTGATCCATTCGCTCAATAAGTTTTTTATAGGTCAAGTCAAAAAAGGTGAGCTCGGCATTTTTTATTTGATCATCAATTTTATACTTGTAGGATTCAAAAGAATTAATGTCTGATTGAAGAAAAAAACGATGCTGTCCATCAAGATTATTCAAGTAATCCATGTATACATTTTCCGAAAAAGAATCATTGATTTCTTTGGGACTGTAATGCCCTCGTTCGAGAACATATGAAATGATTTCTAGTAAAAGTTTGTCTTTATTGGGATCTTCATTTTTTAAGTTGAACCCAAATAGTAATCCACTGACTAGAATAAGCGANAAGAGCCATATAAAAGATCTCATAGGCGTNTGTGTTAATTTCATAGCCCCTAAATATAATCATAATTGAATTTAGTTGTGTTAATATTCTTTTAAAACCAAAAGAAATGAGTCTCCCTAATATTTAAATAATTTTTAAATCGACAATATCACAGTACTAAATGCGTTTAGAAAATGCGATCTTTATGAGGATGAAATATTGTTAGAGTCATTAACTCATATTGGTGATGGAATTCATGAAAGCACACAAACACCAAAAATTGGAAAAGTTTATACATTAAGAGTTGCTTCAGATGGTTTGGATTCGGTATGAGCGGAATCTGAAGTATTAAGTCCTGTCCAAATAAAGCGTATTTCTAAAGCTAAAAAAAGGTATAAAAGTCTTGATTATACGGAATTATCAATTGTATTTAGCTATGATGAAAAGGTTGCGAATTACTATAACGTTTCATTGTACGAGTATGAAGGAGAAACTGTTGGCAACTGCGAATTTTTTGGTACTCCATTTTACTTTGCTTCCGTTGATAATGAACTGAAGATAGGAAATATTCTAGACACAAACTCAGTTGAGTATTTTGATCAAGATCGGGCTGCATTAAACAATCTACTTTTTAATGGCACCAATTACACTCTTAAACTTTTGATAGTGAATCTTCATTTAGATTCAATAGATGTGGCGATGGTCGAAATCAAATCCCTTTCTAAAAATTACTATGAATACATTACAACCAGAACCGCTTATATCTTGGCTCAAGGAGATCCCTTTTCTCAACCGGTTTATGTTAAAAGTAATATTGAAAATGGATACGGTGTTTTTGCAAACTACTCTCATACTTGGGATTGTATTCCTTTAAAGTAAAAATAAAGCTAGGCAACTACTTTAATCTTGGATATGCAAATAAAGGGACAGGCTGAAAAGTTTCCTTAACTTAGCACTATAAGATTAGTATGAAAAAAAGACCTTTAATTTTAGTAACCAACGACGACGGTATTACCGCTCCTGGAATCCGAACACTTATAGAAATTATGAATGGGATTGGTGAGGTTGTTGTTGTTGCTCCTGATAGCCCACAATCCGCTATGGGACATGCTATAACCATCAACTCCACCCTACATTGCGAAAAAATTACTGTTACAGATGGTCCTCAAATAGAATACAGTTGCTCAGGCACCCCCGCTGATTGTGTAAAACTCGCTGTTAATGAACTATTAGGGCGTAGGCCAGACCTTTGCGTTTCAGGCATCAATCACGGCTCTAATTCTTCAATCAATGTTATTTATTCAGGAACAATGAGTGCTGCAATGGAAGCTGGAATCGAAGGAATTCCTGCCATTGGATTTTCGCTCTTGGACTTTAATTGGAATGCCGATTTTAATCCGTTGAGAACTTTTGTCAAACAAATAACTACTGAAGCGTTGACAAACGGGATCCCAAAAAGTGTAGTATTGAATGTCAATTTCCCAAAACTCAAAGAAGAGGAAATCAAAGGAATCAAAATTTGTAGACAAGCCAAGGCCAACTGGGTCGAAAAATTTGATAAAAGAACCAACCCTATGGGTAGAGAATATTATTGGCTGACTGGTTCATTTGTCAATGAGGACAAAGGAGAAGATACCGACGAATGGGCTTTAAAAGAAGGATATGTATCCATCGTACCCACCCAATTTGATTTAACCGCTCATCATAGTATTCAGCAACTGAACACATGGAATTTATAAAAAACAAGTACTTTTTTTGGGGCATTTTAACTGGCTTTCTCTGGACAAGTTTTGGTGTCATCATTCTGATTTTTTTCTTGGCTGAAGCTTCGTTGGAAGATTCTTTCGTCTATTTATACGAACAAAAAAGACTAGGAGGCTTGATTTCAATTGCCGCTTTAATCAATCTTCCATTATTCTTTATCGCTTTAAGGAAAAATAAGGTTCCTTTTGCTGCTGGGATAGTTGCTATATCGATGCTGACTGTGCTATTTATAGCGCTTTTAAAAATTAATTAATCTAGTTTACTCGTGAAATACTACCTTATTTCTGGGGAAGCATCTGGTGATTTACACGGTTCTTATCTTATTGCTGCATTAAAAAAGCTAGATCCAAAAGCAGAATTTAGAGCTTGGGGAGGAGACCTAATGGAAAAAGAAGGTGCTATGCTAGTGAAACATTTTAAAGATTTAGCCTTTATGGGTTTTTGGGAAGTTGTGCGACACCTACCCACAATATTAAACAATATACGTTACTGTAAACAAGACATTATTCTATTCCAACCAGACGTCATTATTTATATTGACTATCCAGGATTTAATTTGCGTATAGCAGAATGGGCAAAGTCTCATAATTTTAAAAACCACTACTATATCAGCCCACAAGTTTGGGCATGGAAAGAAAATAGAGTTCAAAAAATTAAGCATTGCATCGATGCACTCTTCGTGATACTCCCTTTTGAAAAACCATTTTATGAGGAAAAGCATCAGTTTAAAGTTGACTATGTAGGGCACCCTTTGATGGATTATATCCCAAATCACCCCAAAAAGAAGGACTTTATTTCATCTCATCATTTGGAAGAAAATAAACCCATAATCGCTTTACTCCCTGGTAGTCGTGTACAGGAAATCAGAAAAATGCTTCCTC
Organism: Flavobacteriaceae bacterium TMED48; assembly: GCA_002167945.1. Classification (GTDB taxonomy): domain Bacteria; phylum Bacteroidota; class Bacteroidia; order Flavobacteriales; family Flavobacteriaceae; genus MS024-2A. The sequence continues at coordinate 14,640 of NHDB01000039.1, forward strand.
TTTATGTCCAATTAGCCGCCAAGTTTAAAGACTATCAATTTGCAATTGCTGCTGCTCCAAGTATTTCAACTGCTTATTATAAATTATTTACAGAAAATACGCCTGTAAAAATTATTTCTGATGCTACTTATGATTTACTTCAACACAGCTCAGCAGCATTAGTAACAAGTGGCACTGCTACTTTAGAAACTGCACTGTTTCAAGTTCCTCAACTCGTTTGCTACAAGAGCAGTTACCTCAGCTACTGGATTGCTAAAAAAATACTCAAATTAAAGTATATCTCTTTAGTCAATCTTATCTTAGATTGTGAAGTTGTACCGGAGCTGATCCAGGGAAAATGCAATCTAAAAAGACTAGAAAAAGAACTGAATCACTTATTGATTTCAAAAGATCGTACTCAGCAAGAACAATATCAAAAATTGACTTCTTTATTAGGAACTGGAGGGGTAAGTAATAAAACAGCGGCACTTATTTACCAAGCCCTACTTTAAAATTATCTTTTTCTTTTTATATTCCTTGTAATTCTAAAGTATGAAGCTGCCCCATTCTCCACTTTTCATACCTATAGCTTTATTTTACCTTTGGAGGTGTCCTATCTTTTATCCTCTCATTTTCGTATCAAAAAAGTCTAAAAATAGGTCTGATTTTTCTAGTACTCACGCTTCTAATTCAATTCGTAGAGCATTACAAACCAGATAAGCTCATCGCTGACGGGAGTAATACGCCATGGAATTCAGGGCTATGGGAGAAAACTTGTGCCGAACAAGGAGTAGAATTTTACATTACAAGGGAAAAAGGTGCTTTACGAATTAACCTCTAAATTTTGGCCTAAATGTCTTTCTGTAGTTTTCGAAATCTTCAGGTTTGGAAAATACCTGATAATCTCCTTGTTTGATCATTTTTAAAAACAATTCTAGTTGTTGTGGTTTTTGATAGCCCACAACAGGCATAATGGGGTCTCCATTTTCGCTAAAAAAAACCACGGTTGGATATCCTTTGACTCCAAGGAATTGGGTGAATTGATGGGTTGCGTTTCTCCCTTTCCGATTTGGATCATAATTGGGATTTGTAAAAGTTTGATCAAAAAAATTGATTTCTTCTTGTCCTTCGGCATTAAACTTTACCGCATAATAATATTCGCTTATATAGTTGGATACATCTGGATTTTGAAAGGTGTTTTTATCCAATAATTTACAAGGGCCACACCAATCGGTATAAACATCCATAAAGATTTTCTTGGGCACAGCCTTTTGAGCTTCCATAGCTTGAGCTAAACTCATCCACTCAATTTTTTGAGCCTGTACAAAGTTGAAGCTTGCAAGAAGTATAAATAATGAGAGAAATGATTTTTTCATAAACTTTATAACTGGGGGAG
>NHDB01000001.1 GCA_002167945.1 Flavobacteriaceae bacterium TMED48
AAAACCATAACTTGCGATGACCTATTAATTAGTTCTGCGTTCGTTTATGAGCTAGATGAAACACTAGCACACTATGATCTAAGAGGAGAAATCTCCAAGAAGATTGGTTATGCTCTTGCAGAGAAGTATGACAGAAAGATCTTTAGATCAATCACAAAGGCAGCTAGACAAGCTAGCCCAGTTACAAAGACAAACTTTGTAGAGCCCGGTGGAACACAGATCAGAGTTGGTACAACAGGTACTAACGCATCTGATGCTTATGATTCTGGACTTCTCGTAAACGCTTTCTACGATGCAGCAGCTGCACTAGATGAAAAAGGTGTTTCTGGTGAAGGTAGAGTTGGTGTTCTTAACCCAAGACAGTACTACGAACTTATCCAAGCTGTTGGTTCTAACGGACTTATCAACAGAGATGAGCAAGGTGACGCATTACAAACAGGTAATGGCATCATCGAGATTGCAGGCATCAAGATTTTCAAATCTATGAACATTCCATTCTTTAGTAACTTCGGTACTAAGTATGGTACAGGTTCTGCAACTAACCCCGGTGTAACTGATCCCGGAAACTCTGGTGACTTCGTAGACGTTGCAATGGCTGATGAAAGAGCCGGTGCATCCGCAACTAAGACTGTTAACACATACGGTAACAGCACTGAGTTTGCAAACAGCTGCGGCTTAATCTTCCAAAAGGAAGCAGCCGGTGTTGTAGAGGCAATCGGACCTCAAGTACAGGTAACATCTGGAGACATTTCAGTTGTATACCAAGGTGACGTAATTTTAGGTCGCCTAGCTATGGGAGCAGACGCACTTAACCCTGCTGCTGCTGTTGAATTGTTCGCCGGAACAGCAACTAAGCCTTCAGCTTTAACTTAATTTTTATTCTATATGGGGCTTGGAGGTATACCCTCCCCCCTTTTTTTTTCTTATGGCTTCCACAACTATTGACATCGACACAGAATTGTCCGCAGTAAATACTATACTGGGAGCAATAGGTCAATCACCAATAACACAACTTAACTACGATAACCCAGAAATATCATTTATATTTAATCTACTAAAAGATGCTAATATAGATACACAGGCAGAAGGTTGGCACTTTAACACAGAAAAGCATGTAGCATTTACACCAGATTCTAATGGTCATATTGCTATATCTAATGACGTGCTACAGCTAGACGTTTCTGATGGTTGGGCAGTTAGACAATATGATGTTGTCAGACGTGATGGTCGATTGTATGATAAAATAAAACATTCAGATGACTTTTCATCTATCACATCTATCGACTTAGACGTCGTAAAACTTTACACCTTTGAAAACTTACCTATACCATTTAGACGTTATATCACATATAGAGCGTCAACAAAAGCAGCTACACAACTGGTTGCAAACCCTAACCTTGTTAAACTTTTGCAAGGACAAGAATCATTAGCACGTGCTGCACTTATGGAGTACGAGTGTAATCAGGGTAATCACAGCATGTTTGGATTCCCAGAGAATACTGTGTATCAAACATATCAACCTTGGAGAAACCTTAGAAGATAATGCCAAGCATAACACAAACCATTCCTAGTTTTACTGGGGGTTTATCGGAACAGCCCGATCAATTAAAATTTCCCGGACAAGTTAAAGATGTTCAGAACGCAATACCTGACATCACTAAAGGCTTGTACAAAAGACCGGGTGCAAAGAGAGTAGGCACTGACCCTTTACCCAACGTAGCAACAGGTGGTTCGTGGTTTCACTACCATCGTGACGAAGAGGAAGGGTCCTACATAGGACAGGTAGCCGCAGATGGCACACTAAGAATGTGGAAAGCTAGCGGCGATAATGCCGGAGCTGAACAAAACATTACCTATGGTACTGGTGGTGAAGCAGCTATCAAAAATTATCTAGCAACAAGCAACAGTGAAAACATACAATTTCTTACTATCAACGACACTACCTTTGTTAATAGTCGTGACGCTACTAACGCTAATACACTAATAGGAAAGTCAGGTACAACAACAGCTAACCCTGACCCACACTTTGCGTTTATTGAAATAACACGTACTGAAAATGGTAGACAGTACGGTATGAATTTATATAATAATAATACAGAAACTAGCTTTACACGAGCTACACGTATACAAATACTATCTGACACACTTGATGAAAGTGGTGGTACTGGGCAGTGTAGAGGTATAGGTATACAGACATTTAGTTGTACAGCTGCTAGTAGTTACACTGGTACAAATACAGAATTAGTTACAGATGTAAATAATACTACTGTAACGTCTGGTAAAAATAATCTTATCTTTAAACTTGACATACGTGGACAGCAAGGTAATATAGGTGCTGATGGAGACTCTCCAGATGACTTTGCCTGTGCTTACAGTAGACAAGCTATACTATTACATGGTGGAGAAGGTTGGGCTTTCGGAGATCAGGTAACTGTTACTATGAGTTCTGCAAAGGGACGTACCGTATCAGGGTCGTCTAGCAGTGGAACATCTGGTAACTCTGGTAAAGGAGAATCACCGGCTACATATATTATAGAGGTTATGGAGCATGAAACTATAACCGTAAAAGCTAACTTAAAACTATCACGTCCATCACCCACACCATTTGATGCTGAAACAGCCGTAAGTTCTGATACAGTATTAGGTGGTATTCTTGGTGATTTACCTACCGGCATTAACGGTAAGATTATAGGTAATGGCATTTACATGTCTAGTGCAACCTCATTTAATGCTGAGATAGTAGAAGATGACTTAATGAGAAGTATGGGTACGTCTGTAAATGATGTATCACTATTACCGAAACAGTGTAAACATGGATATATAGTCAAAATATCTAATGCTAGACAGTCTGATGAAGACGATTACTACTTACGATTCGAGGGTCTTAATGATCAAGACGGTACAGGTTCGTGGGTAGAATGTGCAAAGCCGGGTATAGATAAAGATCTAACCAACATGCCATTAGTTATTCAAAGAACAGCATTAGCTAACCAAGGTACATCTACCGAAATAGCTACATTTACTATCAAACAGTTTACATATGGTGGTAGAGAAGTAGGTGATGATAACTCAAACCCATATCCATCGTTTGTAGATAAGCGTATTAACAGAGTACTATTTTTCCGTAACAGATTAGCCTTTTTAGCAGGCGAAAATGTAGTATTATGTCGCCCGGGTACACTAGGTAGCCCTGATTTCTTTGCTGAAACAGCGTTAACTGTGAGTCCAAACGACCCTATTGATATATCATGTTCGTCTAATTTCCCGTCAGAGCTATTTGATGGTATAGATATTAACTCAGGTCTTGTAGTATTTAGTACAAACCAACAGTTTTTACTGTCATCTGACGATACAGTGCTTAACCCTGACACAGCTAAGTTACGTAGTATATCTACATTTAACTATAATAAAAATATACGCCCTATATCACTCGGTACTACAGTGGCATATATGGATAATTCTGGTAAATTTAGCCGCTTTATGGAGATGGCTAATATTGCTAGAGAAGGAGAACCTAACGTAGTAAACCAAAGTCAGGTAGTTCCTACATTAATTCCTAAAAATGTAGATTTATTTACTAACTCAAGAGAGAATAACCTAGTATTAATAGGTAAAACTGACTCAGATGAGGTACAAGGATTTAGATATCTTAACGTAGGAGATAAACGTCAACAATCAGCTTGGTTTAGATGGAAATTTAATAATCCAATCAAGTATCAGTTTGTTATTAATGACGAATATTACTTCTTAGATACAGATAACTTCTTACAGGAAGTAAGATTAGTACAAACAGAATCTGACCCATTTATTGTACAAGATAATGTTGATTACTTATTACATATAGATAATCATATCAGTGTAACTGGTGGTACTTTTAATCATAACGATAATAAAACTACATTTTTTAATAACACTTGGATTCCTTTAGTTACTACACCTAGCTATGATCTAGTTGCTATAGATACTAATACTGCATCTACCAGAGTAGGTCGCTATGCAAAAGCTACAATATTACCACATCCAAACCAAACTACATTTACTTTACCGGGAGACTGGTCAGGAACTTCAATTTTTGTAGGTTATTTATATGAATACAAAGTATTGTTTCCTACATTTTATGTAACACAAACTCAAGGTCAACAAGCTAAAGCTGATGTTAACTCATCACTTGTAGTTCACCGAATGAAACTTCATTTCGGTAAGATAGGTCTTTATGAAACAACTCTATCACGTGTTGGTAAAAATGATTATACAGAAGTATACGAATCTACAGAGTTAGATGAGTACGATGTATCTGATGCACCATACATAGAAGAGTTTATAAAAACTATACCAGTATATGAACGTAATACTAACGTAGATATTACACTTAAATCTCAACACCCCGCACCATCCACACTTAGAGCTGTGAGTTGGGAAGGAGACTTTTCACCTAAATATTATAAACGTGTCTAAATTAGATCAATACGTAAAACCAATCACAAAAGAGGCTGCCTTAGAGGTGGCCTACAACCTACGCCCAGATGACCTCAGAGAGGTCGTCGAGGGTCACGGGTTAGATCCATTCCTAATCCTACCCAAAGTGGCTCAGGAAGGCTCTGCTGTGTATTTCACAGTACCAGACGGCAAGACTGCCGGACTAGCAGGAGTCGGAGACGGTGGAGAAATCTGGATGCTATGCACTCCGGCGATTCATCGTTATCCAATTACATTTGCAAGAGAAGCCAAGCGGTGGGTCGATAGCCGCACTGAGCCTCTATTGTGGAACATCGTAGACTGTAGAAATACAGCACATTTAAAACTACTCAAATTTATAGGTTTCAAGTTTTTACGTAAGTTTAATCATGGACCAAACAATTTACCATTTATAGAATTTTGCCGTGTGTGCACCAGACCCTAACGCCGGAATAAGGCGACAAGCTAAAGAGCGTAACAAAGCTCGTATCGCTAAATATTATGGCGACTCCATTAAGCAATGGAACAAAGAATCAGATTTTAAAGAGAACTTAAAAAACATAAGAGGTTTAGGTAGATCTCGTGCCTTAAGCGACTTTCAAGAGTACGCTGCAAAAGCACAAGGAGAAGCTTTAGTAGGTAAGCAAAATGCTGCTGCAAAAATGTTTCGTAACCAAACAGTCAATGAAGGCGGAAGAAGCAGAAATGCCGGTCGAGCCAAACAAATGGAGTTCTTCAGTAAAATTGCTGATATAGATAGAAAACAATATAAACTAGCAACTGTAGGAGACGCTAAAGTTCAACAGAAAATACAGCAGTCAACTCAGAATATGGAAAGAAAACAGAGAGCACAACTTGGTATGGGACCACAATTTGGTATGCCTACTATGTTACCTCCTAAAGATAGAGCCGGTCAGTTTATGAACAGCCTAAGCTTTGGTATGAATGTAGCCTCTGGTATTATGGCATTTAGTGATCGTAGACTAAAGGAAGATGTCACTAAAGTTGGTGTCTCACCTAAAGGCTACGATATTTTCGAGTGGACTTATCCCGCCAGACCTAATGAAAGGTGGCGTGGTGTTATAGCTCAAGAAGTTGTAAAACAAAACCCAATGGCTGTAGGTGTATTACCTACTGGTTTCCTTGGTGTTTACTACGATTTATTAGACGTTAATCTGGAGGCAGTATAATGGACTCTAATATGTTTAACACCTCTAGTCTAAACTATGAGGAAGTCGGAGATTATTCTAAAGCTATAAACGCAGAACAAGATGCTATCTCTAAAAGCAACGAAACTGAATATGCTGCTCGTGGTGCTGAAGCTGTAAGAATGGCTAACCAAAGATCTAGAAACTTTCAGAAATTTGGTGAGCTAATCAAACAAGGTGGTCAGTTTAAAAAAGACTTAGATACGTGGAATGAAGCAAATGCTTTAATAAACTCTTCTAAAGCTACTGATGTACTTGATAAAGAAATTACAGGAAAAGACGGAGCCAAGAAAAAGCCAGTTGTACCTATTGATCAATTACCACAAGGTGCAACAGTTCCTATTGATCAAAAGCCTGCCGGTAAAACTACTACTATAGATAAGAAAGAGCAGGCTGAACAGATAGCTGAAGATGAGCTAAGTGCAAAGTCTAATGAAGCCGGAGTTGAAGCTAAAAAGATTACTGGTGAATTAGAAAATGAAATTGGTCAAAACGACAGCACTGCTGCTAAAGAAGAATATATAGCAGTAAAAGAAGCTGAGTTAATAAATGACTACAGTACACGTGGAGCAGCATTAACTAATGATTTAAAAAAAGATCATGAAGGATTTATTACATCAAACTTAGCTAGAAAAGTAAAGCTAGAAGGAATGACTGATGCACAACTTCAAGCAGGCGGTGTGTCTGTATCTGAAGCATTGCAAAAAGGTGATTTAAAACTAGCTGCTCAACTACAAAAATTCTGGGATCAGTCTTGGTATTCTAGATCAGGTATATTTAAAGGTGGCGATAACTACTTAGGTAGAAAACAAAAGCTAGCACTTCTAAAAGAGACTAATGCAGCAACAGCTGCTTTATATCGTAAAGGAGTAGATAACTATTATAACAATGTTAAAAAAGCTGCTGAAGTTACACGTCAAGGAGACTTTGCTAAAAGTGTAAATACGACCGGTATAACAGCTTTAGTTGGTGATGGAAAAGACCCCAACTCTGGATACATTGCCCAGTATGAATATGCAACTGGTACTAAGAATACACCATATGCGTACGAACTAGCAGCTATAGACTTAGAGAAAAAAATTACTGATGGTAGTATCCCTGTTGCCAAAGCAGAAGCTATGATTGAACAACAGTTTAAACATAGAGGTACTAAAAAAATGACTACATTACAAGAATCTCAGCCTGAGTTTTATAATAGAATTAGTAAACATATTGACAAAACTAAGAGTCTTGATTATCTAAATAGTCAAAACGAACAGAAACTTGATATACAGACTAAGGTAAAAGCACAGCTAGATCATATCAAAACTAATCTAAAAGGTGAGATAAACGAAAAGCAACTTACAGGATTAGTTGAAGAGATTACTAATGAGTTAAATATTACAGAAGCACATCCATTCTATAAAGAACTAGAACCATTATTAGAATATAGAACTGCTGAAGACAAAGTTGATCAAGATGTTATCAAAAAACTAGAACACGATTATAATGACCCAGATGGTAATGGTCATATTGACAATCTAGAAATGAGATTAAATGAGATTAATGATACTAAACTACGTGAAAAATATCGTAAAAAATATGAAAGTGCTCAAATACTTGAAATCCATAAAGACGGCTACAAAGCTGATTTAAAAATTGTAGAAGATCATATTGATACTGAATTAGACAGAAAATCAAATGTAAATCTAAGGTCTGGAAAAAATAATCAAATTTCCTATAATGCTAAACTCGACTTTAGAATGGAAGTTGAAGACCTAATTAAAAAGGGTGTTCCGCCAGAACTTGCTTTTAAACAGGCAAGAATTAAAGTTATAGAAAGATTTGATAAAAAAAATAAAGATGATGAAAAGGGATTCCAATATATGGATAAAACCCTTTCTGCACCTAAGCTTAAAAATAAAAATATTACATTAGAGCAAGGTACTATAGCATCTGATTTAATTAATAATGCTGAGGTACAAGAAGACTTGTTACATCAGAAAGAGTATTTACCCGGTGAAAAAGTACATCAAGAACAATTGATTAATTATTTAGCCGGTAAGGGACCTATGCCTTTATACTATTTACAAATGGGTGTAGGTGCTAAAAATTATACATCGCATGAAATTATACAAATGCGGGGTAAAGCTTTAGATCTTCTTAAAGGAGATGAGACTACAATCCCAGAAGCTAGACTAGATAAAACTACAAAAGGATTATTCTGTCACTTTGCGTCAGATGGTAAGGCTATGAGAGGTCTTATGAATGTTGCTGAGGGAACAGATATCTGGACTATGCCAGAAAATGGAACAGACGCTTTCCCATCAAGTACTGACATATTAAAAAGTCTTCAAAAAAATCCATTACACGAATCATTTGTTTCTCCAACAGGTGGTAAACGTATAGACCCTACAGAAACTTCATTAGGCGAAGTAAACGATTTAATGAAAACTAAAGGTTACGGTCTTTATGGTGGTGTAGGTATATATGGACATACTACTGGTGACTTAAATAAAGCTATTGAAATTTTAGGTCCTGATATATTACAAATGCCATATGATCAAAATGCACAAGATATGGTTGAACAGGCATTATTTATGTATAATATTATGGGCAAACAACAGTATATGAACTTACAAAATTACCAGAAAAGTATAAAACCATTAAATATAAGTTTTACAGAATCTGCTGATTTAGTCGGCGGTTTTGGAGATGATTTATATACAGGTTATAATTCTCCATGGTGTTTAGATGGTGGTATAGCTGATAATCTAATGAATAATGAAGAGGTAGAATGAACGAAGAAGATTTTAATGTCGATCAGGAATTACTCGAAGATCCTAGTTCCGGATTAAATGCCTCTGAAGCTATACAACAAGTCCAAGACTTGCAAGAACAAGCACAGCAATATGCTGAAGCAGAAGAGGCTGCAATAGACGAAGAGCAAGAAGAACTTGTTGACCCACGAGAAAAAGAATCGTGGGGAATCAAAGGTGTAGCAAAAGAGTTATCTAGTGCTGTCACTGGTGGATTACAAGACACTGCGTCAAGTATAAGTACTTTTCCAGAACGTGCAATAGACATGTTTTCTGGAGAGTGGCAAAAAGAAAGAAAAGAAAGAGGTTATTATCAACCTGAGTGGGACCCTGCTACAGGAAATGGTGAGAATCCTATTATTACTAAAACATGGTGGGGTAAGTTAGCAAGAGGTGTAGTACATTTTGGTTCTATGTCAGCTGCTATCTTAGCTACCGCAAAAGGTGCAGCAGTTGCAGGCGTACCATTAGGTATAGGTGCAGCTAGTGCAAAATTACTAGGAGCTAATAGTTTAATAAGAGCAGCCGGTGTGGGTGCTATATCTGACTTAATATCTAAAGAATCTGATGGGCATAATGCTTTAGGTTCACTTAGAGACCATTATGGTTGGATGGATACACCACTTAGTACACAAGAAGAAGACCATCCTATGATGATGAAGATGAAAAACATCGTTGAAGGTATGGGAATAGGTCTTGTATTTGATGGTGCATTTATGGCACTAGGAAAAGGTAAAAAATCTGCTGCCGCTTTTATACAAAAAAGAGGTACAAGCCAGTTAGATCAAAGTACTGAGCTAGGATTAAAACAATTAAGAGACAGAGAACGTGGATTTAGAGCTGCTAAAAACAGACCTCTAGCTGAACCACATCAAGGAGCATATTTTTCTGAAGATGACCCGTATGATATATGGGTAAGAGATAAGAAAATACGTGAAAACTGGGGTTCCGAAGAAGGAGCTGCCGGTAATCCTATTACAGCTGTACAAAGAACCAGAGCTGCACAAGAATCTGGACTAAGTGAAGATGCAGTAGATGATGTATTAAGAAAATTATACAGTAATAACAAGTATAAAAATATTATAGAAGAAGTTAAAAGCAAAAATTTACGTCTAGTAGATGTGTTTGGTGACGCTATTGCAGCTCATCAGCGAATAACACTAGGCAGAAACGCAGCTGATATGTCACCAGAAGACTATCTAGAAGAGTTATTTAGAGCTGTAGATGCTTATGAAGTAACTGATATAGATGGAAACATCGTTGACAAGCTTGAAACTATGACAAGTAAATACGTTGTTGTTGCTGATATGGTTGTAGGTACATTACTACAGCAAGTTCGAGATATGGGTATAGCCGGTAGAGAGTTAGCCAACTTTGTTGATATAGCAGATGTTGACGGACCACTCGAAGCTATACGAGATACAATGTTTATGGCATTAACTGAAGCAAAACGTGCTAGAATTATAAAGTCACAGAACTTTAGAGAGTTAGATGCAGGGGTTAAACGTAGTTACTTAAAGAGAACTCTTGATGCTGATATGGCTGATACAAGAGAAGCTATACAAAGTATACTAAATATTAACAATAACTCTGATGATACTAACTTATTGATGGCATTGTTTGAAGCTTTCTCATCTATGCAAACAGTTAACAGTCTAGATGACTTTGACGCATGGGCAAGAAAGATGGTTAAAGGTGGTACGATTGAAGGTAAAAACCAAACAGGTGCACTAATCAGAGAACTACAAGGTGTTATGATACACAGTGTATTGTCTGGACCTAAAACTCCTTTAAGAGCTATTATTGGTACATCAACCCATACGTTCTTACGTCCCATGGCTACTACTCTAGGTGGTCTAGGAAGATTACCTTTTACAGGTGATACACGTACAGTTCGTGCCGGTTTGGCATCTATGAACGCTATGATGGAAGCTATACCTGAGTCATTTGAGTTGTTTAAAAGTAGACTTAACTCATACTGGTCAGGAGAAATAGCTACTGTAAAAACTCGTTTCTCTGAATATACACAGGGTGACGATAACTGGGAAATATTGAGACGATGGGCTGAAAGCGATCGTGCGTCTGCCGGAGACAAGGCTGCATTTGCTATGGCAAATATGGCTCGGAGTATGAATGATAAAAACTTTTTGACTTACGGCACAAAACTTATGGCTGCTACTGACGATGCGTTTGCATTTATATTAGGTAGAGCTAGAATGAGGGAGAAAGCATTGATGTCCGCATTTGATGCACAACAAGCCGGTGCACTTGCAGACGGTATTAAAATCAATCCCGCACTAATAAGAAGTTATGAGGATTATTTCTATAGTGATATCTTTGATGCTGACGGCAATATTGTCGAAGAAGCTACAAAATTTGCTAGAAAAGAAGTAACACTAACGCAAGATTTAACCGGTTTTGCCGGAAATCTAAACTCAGTATTTCAACAAAACCCTTGGGCTAAACCTTTCTTCCTGTTTGCTCGAACAGGTGTAAACGGATTAGCATTAACTGCAAAACATACACCCGGATTTAACTTTCTAGTAAGAGAGTTTAACGACATAGCTTTTGCAAGACCCGGAAAATTAACCGATGAGCTAGCTTCCAAGTATGGTATAACCACAGATCAGGAGCTAATTAATGCTAAGGCATTACAAACAGGTAGATTAATGATGGGCTCTGCTCTAGTAAGTATGGCGTCATGGGCATGGATGACTGGTAAAATGACTGGTAATGGTCCAATAGATAGACAGCAAAGACAAGCATGGATAGATGGTGGCTTTAAAGCACGCACTTTATTCTTTGGTGATATAGGTGTTGAGTATGATTCATTTGAACCATTCAACCAAATTATGTCTATGATAGCTGACATAGGTGATGCAAGTCAACTTATGGGAGAAGAATGGACAAAAGATAATCTACTAAAAATGGCTCTGTTATTATCTCAGGGTGTGACAAGTAAGTCATACTTAGCCGGTATGCAGTCATTTGTAGATATATTTAGTGGTAAACCCGGTCAAGCAAATAGAGTAATTGCAGGGTTAATAAATAACCAAGTACCTCTTGCAGGCTTACGTTCATCACTAGGTAATGTATTCTCAGAGTCTGGCGTCAACGAATTACAGTCAGGTATAATTGATTCGATACGTAATAGAAACAAGTTAAGTGAAAACTTTGCAGCATTGTATGGTGGTGACTTACCTAAGAAAACTGACATATTAAATGGTCAAAAGCTTCAACCTTGGAACTTTATTGAAAGAACATGGAACGCTACGATACCTGTTAATTTTGTGCTAAAAAATTCTCCCGGACGTTCGTTACTACAAGAAGGTTATGATACACGGTTAATAACTATGTATTCTCCTGACGGTGATGACTTAACTGATTCGCCTAATTTACGTGCTATATTTCAAGAAGAAATGGGTAAAGAAAAGCTAGAAGCAAAGCTAAATAAGCTAGCTAGAAACCCAAGAATTATTGCATCAGTCAATCAAAGACGTCGAGATATGAAAGGTGGTGATCGAACTAAGTTTGAAAACAAAGATTACTACCATAATATAATGATAAAAAAATTGTTCAGAGAAGCAAAGGGTAACGCATGGTCTCGTATGGTAGATTTACCAGAAGTACTAGCTTTACAAAAGATTAATGCTCAAGCTATAATCAAACGTAACCAAAAAACAGATCAAACCACTTATTCTGATATACTTAAAATTTATAAATAATGGCACTAACATTCATTGAATATACGGCGGATGGTAACAATAATAAAAATTTTACCTTTCCGTCTATTACTACCACTGATGTCGATGTTAAGCTAGATGGTGCACTACAAACCGCAGGCACACATTATAACATAGTCAACTATACACCGACAGGTGGTGGTACAGTTGAATTTACAACAGGAAATATTCCAAGCAATCCAGTAATAATTCGTATTGCTAGAAGCACGGATGTTGGTTCGCCTCGAGTTACGTATACTCCCGGCTCCTCTGTAAAAGCAGCTGACTTAAACGAAAACGCACTACAAACTATATACTCTTTACAAGAAGAGAAGGATGCAGTGCAAAACCTTGGTGGTACGTTATCTAACGTAACTATCAGCGGTAACTTAAACGTAGATAGTAACCGTATTACAAACGTAGCAGACGGTATATCTGCAACCGATGGTGTCAATAAACAACAAGTCGAAGACATCACGACAAACAATAATACAGTATTAGCAGGGCATGCTGCAACCGCTACAGCTCAGGCAAATGCAGCAGCGTCAAGTGCATCAGCGGCTCAGTCAAGCAACCAATCAGCTTCAGCATATGCAACTTTAGCAGCCGCTAGTGCAACAACTGCACAGAACGCAGGCTCTAACATGACAGCTCAGGTTAATGATGCTGCTGCGTATGCTGCTAACGCTGCTAATACTGCATTTACTACATCTACTGGTGTAACGAATCAGTTTTCTTCTCTCCACTATGCTAACTTAGCAAGTACTTACGCCGGTCAAACAGTGTTTTATGGCTTTGCTAGAAACTCTGTAGGTTCATTAACATTGACCTATGCAACTGCTTCAGACAGTGCTACATATGCAACTAAGGATTATGAGTACAAAGGTGAAGCACAGTGGATAATCGGAAATTCTGCCGCTTTACACACCGCAACATCAGGCGGAACACAAGGAACTCCCAGATATTCTTTAAATACATCTGGACATTTAATATTAAACACAACAATGTAATTTAATGGCACAAATTGATTTAGGAAAACTCAAGTTTACTTGGAAGGGTAACTGGGCTTCTTCCGCTAATTACGAGGTTGACGATGTAGTATTACGTAACGGGTCAGCATATATTTGCATATCTGACGCTCCAACAACTACAACTTCACCAGAAGTAAATACAACAAACTGGGACCGAATGACCTCTGGTCTAAACTTTAGAGGTGCATTTCAAGTCACAGGAACTAATTATTATACAAATGATGTTGTTACTTATCAGAACTCAGCATACATTTTACAAAACACAGATGTCGTTACAGGCATAACACCAAATACAACAGCCGGAGATCCTTATTGGATAGTCTTAGCATCTGGTACAGGTGGTACATATACAAGTGCAGGCGACATAGAGTACAGAGGTAATGCAGGCTCTAACGTAGCTCTAAATATTGGTACATTAGGTTCAAGTCTAATTGTAGAAAACGACCCTAAAGAATCATTCGTTGCGGGTACAACAGCTGTTTACGAACAGGTACAATTACCGGGAGCTTCAACTCCTACTGATGGTAAGTCAGCTTATCTATTTAACAGCGATCATCCTACAGCTGCAAATGCTTCATATACAGTTACTGTAGCAGCAGGCAAATTTGTAATAGGTGGTGTAAGTCAGCAAGCACTTACATTAAAGACAGGAAGTGTATATACATTTGACGTTAGTGATGCAACTAATGCAACTCACGTTTTAGCATTTAACGCAAGATCAGCTGCTACTAGCCCTACATTTGACTTTGAAACAGGTGCTGTAGCAAATGGAGTTGTAAGATCAGGCACACCGGGTTCAGCGGGTGCAACCGTTACTTGGACTGTTCCTCACTTAGGTCAGTTAGTATATGAATACTACTGTACACAACACAGTAATATGGGTGCAGCTATTACATGGACATCTTCTACAAAAATTGCCGGAAGATTATTACATGATGACGCACATCCTACTATTGATTTAACTAGAGGTAATCATTATACCTTTACGTTCCCAACTGCTACTGGTATGACCTATTCTATTAAAGATCAGGCAAACCATGTTAAAGCCGGTACTAACGGACGTATAACTGCGGGTGTAACACCTGACTTTGTAGCCGGTGGTTCTATATCTTTCGTACCATCTGACGCTACACCTCATGCTATAATTAGAGACGAAGGTATGTCTGCTGATGAGATTAATATAACTCTTAACAGCATGTTCTTCAAACCTAAATGGTCTGGTGCACAAAGTAGAAAACAAGATGAGCCTAGAGATTTAAGTGATACAGCTTACAACGACCCATCATATAACGTATTTGCTAACCACGATATCAATAACTATACAGAAAGTATCTTACCATTACCCGGATATCTTAAAAATTCTGGTAGAGGATTCAGATATGGTACTACATCCGTAGGATATAGACAAGGTGGAATTATTACTAGAACTAGGTATACTGGATGGGGTAATATGCTACACAACGGTTCCAATGGTTACTACTATGGCATGGGACTCGGTGGAGGTACTTCTCACATTAACACAGCTGACTATCGTCCTTGGGGTTCTAACTGGAGATGTCCTAAGATATGGTTGGAAGCTTTAGCAGGGAATAGTGATTATGCACACTTCCTAACAGGTGTTGACGGTAACGATTTAGGTTACTTAGATGCTGCGGGTGTACCACAGGCAACAAAACCAAGATTAAAACAGGTACATAAAAGTTCTTATTACGGATATCATTTATATGAAAATGGTATTGTAACCTTTGCAGGCTATGGTGGTTATGGTTCTTTCGGTAATGGTGTAACTAGAGACGCTACTAACGAAATAGCATGTGTATTCCACGATGAATCTGGTACAAGATTGACAGGAAGCAACTATCCTAAGATCAAACAGGTAGAAACATCTAATGCTCATACTGGCGACCACGGTGCACAGAGTTATTATTCTCAATACATGGTAGATACCGACGGTTTCCTATATACTATGGGTTACAACGGATACGGTCAGTTAGGTAATAACACCACAAGTAATAACTATTACTTTAAGAGAATACCAAAGTCTAGCTTTAATAATGCTGATATTATCTACGTTCATACAAGTGGATACTATTATACATCAACTTACGCTATAGATAGCACAGGTAAGTTATGGGGTTGGGGTAGAAATAACTACGGACAACTTGGTCTAGGTAATACTAACGACCAAACAACACCACAGGAAATAACTAACGTAGCCGGTTCACAGTTACTAGGTAAAAAGGTTGTACACTTACAAGCTAACCAAGATGACGACGATCAGGGTAAATGTTGGGTATTAACTGACGAAGGTAAGCTATATTTCTTTGGATATTTAGAAAACTACGGTTATAGTACTGGATATTATGACTCTAGTAATACAACTGCTCAAACTTTACCTCAGCTATTGACTAATAGTTCTACACTATGGAATAGTAGCGATCAAAAGGTTGTCTACTTTGTTACAAATAACAATAGATACTCTACACTTTATATAATTACTGATGGTGGTACAACAGGAGCAACACAAAAGCTATACGCTACTGGCGATAATGCTTATGCTCAACAGGGTACTGCTACAAGTACATCATCTAATGTAAGTAGTTCTACACAAGGTACAGGTATAAACAACTGGTTTGGTAAAGAACTACAATTCCGTGACTTAGGTCAAGATTGGAACGATCAATCTAACCAGAATATAGTCAACGAATCATTTGGTAACTGGGATTCATTCCAAACTGGTGGTTCTAATGCCGGTAAAATGGTTATTGGTAAGATTGTTAAGATAATGCCAAAAGGATATAGTGGTGAAAACGCTAACCGTGTAGTACTCATAGACGAATACGGACAACTATTTGCTGCCGGATATTGGAACTATATGATGTTCCCTAATATTGAACTAGATAACGAATCAAACATGAGATCAGGTCCCGCTGATAATAGCACTGACCAAGTTTACTCTGATTCTTTCTATCCTATAAATCAGTTCCCCGGTAGAGTAGTAGATTATTGTCATGTTGGACCTACAAATAGTGAAAACGCATGGCATGTACTAACAGATTCCGGTGTGCTTTACGTAGGTGGAGACTCTAGTTGGAGTCAAAATGGCATGTACTACGGTGGCTATCACGGATTCTTTAGATATCAATGGAACTTAGGAGGTAATACTTAATGGCAACACCAAAAACACATGTACATCCCGGAGAGGGACCATTTACCATAGCAGAATATTACACATATGCTGAAACTGGTAAAGCAGAAGATTGGGGAGTCGGATTATCTGGCACAGCCAATAAAAGATGGACTAGATTAGGTAACGTAGTTGTAACTGAAGCGGGGTTTGACCCTGCTTTAGTGGCTAATACAACTGTTACACTAACTAAAATTACAGATGCTGACGAAATAGCAGCAATAAAAACTAAATGGATAATCCCATCGTAATACCGTTTGTAGAGATACCAAATCACGAACCAATAAAAACGATAGAGATACCTTTGCCAAGTGCAGACGTGCCTTTTTATAAACCTATGGTTGTACCTCCGAGTGATCTTAAAGAACCGGAGGATACACAACCTGTACAAACAGAGACACCGCCTGCACCTACGCTAACTTTACCACCCTTACCACCTATACCTATACCACCGGCTGAAGTATTAGTTACTACAACTGTGGCAGCTGTTACAGCAGTAGCGGCTACAACTGTTGCACAGCCCGTTATAGAACAAATTAAAAAGAAATTACAGAAGTTCCTACAAGGTAAGATAAACAAATGGAAACAAAACCGCCAGAAAAAAAAGGAATCTTCACCAAGCTCAAAGAAAATGTAGATGATCATGATGAACAGATGCAAATACTAGGTGCAGCAGTGCGTCTAGGTGTTGTAATCTGGTCAGGTTTTATTATTACATTAAGCTATGTTGAGCTGCCTATGGTTAAAAAGTCAGCTACGGCAGGCGATATCACGTTCGTGGCTTCGATTTTTACTGGAGCCCTAGCAACTTTTGGGCTGTCTACGGGTAATGGTAAGAAGACCGATAAGAAAGAACCTACTAAACCAAAATAATGAAAACATGGATTCTTCTCTTAGCACTGTTGTCACCCGCAGTAGCGAGAGCAAATACTGTCACGCCTCAGTTTACAACAGGGTCGATGCAGTCAACGACAACAACAAACCAAGTAATAACAGAAACAATAGTTCACGATATTCAAGGGTCAGCCTCAACCTCTTACAGTGGTACAAACATCACTGTGACTGGAGACAATGGTATAGGCGGTACAGGTACAGTCTATGCACCAACAAACAATGCAGCAGACTGGGATTTACAGATCACAGAAAGAGCCGCAGGCACGATCGAAACAATAAACATCGACAGAACTATCACAACAGACGCAGTTACTTCGTCTTACTCTATCTTCTCTCAATAGGTACACCTGTACTTGCAGAAGGAGAGACAAATAACAATAGTAACCCTGTAGCTGCTGCTACGGGTAATGTAACTAACCAAGCTGTACAGTTTCAAAACAATGGAGCACAGAGTAGACAGTATTATGGTCCGAATATAAGCTGTAATGGAAGTACAATGACATTTCAGCCATTCTATATGGGCAATCATACAAAACCACTCGATGAATTTATGCAGCCAACCAGTTACACACTAGCCGAAAACTGGGGATTCCAAATTAATTTTATGGTTCCACTAGATAAGTCAGGCTATAAACAGTGTAAAGAGATGGCAAAACTACGACACGAGACTATGAAGCTTGAGTATGAGATTACAAGAGCAGGCAAGTGTGCAGATTTGCAACGTAAGGGTTTTACATATAGACCCGGGACTACCATGGCTAAAGTTTGTCAAGACATAGTACCTATATCATCTTTACAACCCCCAAAGAAAAAGAAATTTTGGCAAAAATGAGCACATTAACAGATTTAAAAAAAGCG